>NZ_RQVN01000024.1 GCF_003992135.1 Veillonella sp. VA142
ATGGTGTAGATTTATCTTGATTTTTAATTACGCTTATGTTTAGCTATTTTTTATGACAAATTAATTTGTGTTTGACACTATACGCCTACTTGGTATGTCAAAAGAGCATTCCAAAATGTGTAAATCCAACTAGATACATCCACTGTTGTATGTAAAGCAACGGCTAAAAACATAGCTCCTGTAATCACGGTTGCAGTGGTACTACTCATCATCTCATCAATTCGTTCTAACATAAGAACACATCCTCTCTAATCTCTAACGCTATATGGCTGAAAGTCATCACTGGATCTGGTCTTTATAATAGATGCTCTCAGTTAAACAATCTGGCCTCTTTTTTCAAAAGGTAACGATATGAAATACTTTGTTACTTATGATATACTGTAAGTATAGTAGAATTCGTAGATTTTACAAGAATCACTTTTTCTGTCTTGTCATTTACGAAACATATGCAGAAAAGTATCCTATATTGAACAAGTATCTCATTTTGTTTGATTCATAGTAGTAAGGAGGATATATGGATAAACGACAAGTGAAAACTAGAAAAGCTATTTTCGACGCCTTTGTAAGGCTCTTAGAACATAAAAATTATAATGCTATCATCGTACAAGATATTATCGATGAAGCCCTCATTGGACGCAGTACATTTTATGCACACTTCGAAACGAAAGAAGATCTCTTGGAAGCGCTCTGTCAGGAGCTCTTCTCTCACATCATCGAATCTGCCTCCGATTACTCTCATACTCATGGTTTATACCAAAATAGCCATATCAAGGAAGCTATCTTCCTTCATATCTTGCAGCATTTAGAGGACAACGACAACAATATTTTAGGTCTTCTTTCCTGTGAAAGTAACGAACTCTTCCTTCGCCACTTCAAAAACAGTTTGAAAGAACTCATCCAAAGTCATTTTTTAAACAATCAAACTTGTCCTCACAATAACATCCCTCACGATTTTATTTCTAATCACATTGCGGGATCTTTTGTGGAAATGGTACTGTGGTGGTTAGAAAATGATCGCCAATACTCCATTGAAGATATGTCACGATATTTTTACCATATTACAGAACCTCTGATTCTGGAACATCAACATTAATACCATAAATAAACGCAACAAGGCGCTACCTTAAGCAAATTCGCTCATCGGTAGCGCCTTTTTTTAGTAATATCAACTGTATATGTTTTTAATTATCATTAAGATATTCTTTATGGCACATTGTTGTGCCGACTAGAATGTAAAATATCCATCTACTATTGATTACGCTATTTTGTAAAACAGCAATTTTCATTAGAAACATATTAGACCGCTAAGGAAAACCGCTTCTTTGCCAACGGCAAGAACAGTACTAAGATGATGGATTCTAATAAGTATGTCAACACATAAGTCGTCCACACACCATCATTACCAAATAAAGGGATCAGCAACTCTTGCATGCCTACAAAGAAGATCACTGCAATGAACATCATATTCCGGATAGATGCAGTCTGACCTATGCCATTATACATACCATATAATAATAATCCTACTGCGGCACAGATAGGATAGAGCAATAGATAATGGGAATATTCCAAGGCCATCGTGTAAATCTCTGGTACTGAGGTCATAACCATAATGACATCATTACGGAATAATCCCAGCACGATTTCTACAATGACCACATATACCGCTAAGCATCGCAGGGAAATCTTTAATGTATCTTTCCAAAGCACCAAGTCACGTTTTCCAAATGCTTTTCCAGTAAATACGCTGACTCCGTTCGCCTGTCCATCTGTGAAGTATGCCATGATGAAGATCATCTCCAAAATCACCGCATTCGCAGCTAGTACATCACTGCCCATAGCACTACCTGCTTTGGCAAACAGGTTGTTAATGGTCAACAAACATAATGTACGAAGCATAAGGTCTGTGTTGACTTTCATAATGGATAGAAATGGTTTCACCTGTTTTAAGGTATTCCACAAATGAGACGTTAGGTCTAATCGTTCACGAACTAAGTACATAGCACCTAGACCTACTAAGGACGCATAGATTTGGGAAATCAAGGAGGCCCAAGCCACCCCTTTTACTCCAAAGTCAAAGCCAAATACGAAAAGGAAGGACAAAGCAATATTCAGCACGTTCATGGAGATTTGCATAATCATCGTAGCACGAATCATCATCTGTCCCATAAGCCAACCTAACGTAACATAATTGACCAATACGAAAGGAGCTCCCCAGATTAAAATATCTGTATAATCTGCCATCAAAGCGATCACCTCTGGGTCGGGATGCATAAAACTTGCATAGTAATCAAATATCCAAGGATAGCCGATGATAAAGGCTGCGCTGATGAATAAGGCAATGATAAGAGGTCGAAAGAAACTGAGTGATGTACTTTCCTTCGATTGTTCTCCCAAAGCCTGTGCGGAAAACACCGTAGTAGCCACCCGCAGAAATCCAAAGAGCCAATACATATTATTAAACAAGATAACCCCTAGTGCCACTGCTGCGATATACATGGCATTCTCCATGTGCCCCATAATGGCTGTATTTGCTGCTCCCAGTAAGGGTTGTGTCACCGTAGAGATCATAAATGGAATTGTCACTTTTAAATAATCTTTATAGGTCAATCGTTCTTCCATAATACCCTCATAAAAAGAGGAGCCCTAACGGTGCTCCCCTTGAAACATTTTATTCATGCACCTTTCAATACAACAATTATATCAAAGGGTGTTCATGTATAACAAATATCCATTATTCATAGATTTTGTACTACTTTGCAAAACAATGTATTCAGCTATTGAAAAATACCATCATCCACCGATTAGTAATCTAAATTATAAACGGCTCTCAATAATTGTTTTGTATACGGATGCTGAGCTTCTTCTAAAGCATCTCCATTCAGGCGTTCTACTACTTCCCCTTTGTACATAACTACCACTTTATGACAAAATAAGTGGACTAATGCCAAATCATGGCAAATAAATAGGTAGGTAATGCCTTTTTCTTTTTGTAACCGTACCAATAGCTCGATGATTGTATCTTGTACAGATACATCCAGAGCACTCGTGGCTTCATCGCAAACGATAATTTCTGGTTCTAATGCTAAGGCTCTAGCAATAGCTACACGCTGCCGTTGTCCCCCACTCATATTATTCGGATAACGGCCTGCAAAATCTTCTGGTAAATCTACCATTTTCAACAATTCTTTAGCTTTCGCATCTACACCTGCTTTGCTAATGAGATCAAAGTTACGCAATGGTTCACAAATGATGTCACGTACTTTCATCTTCGGATTAAACGCCGCTGTTGGATCTTGAAAGACCATTTGAATATGACGATAATTTTGGCGCTTTTCTTCACCTTTCAATTTCGTAATATCTTTCCCCCGGAAGATAACAGAGCCAGATGTAGGTTCATGCATATTCATGATTGTTTTCACCAAGGTAGATTTACCGCAGCCAGACTCGCCTACAATAGCTAAGGTTTCACCTCGCTCTACATCGATGGAGATTCCATTACAAGCACGCAAAGTAGACCCGTCAGCTAAAGGAAATTCTTTCACAATATCTTGAATTTGCATAATAATATCAGACATAGCGTTTTCCTCCAATTTCTGGCACTGCATTGAGCAATTGTTTCGTATAATCCGCTTGCGGGTTCCGAATCACTCCCTCCGTTGTCCCATATTCCACCACAGCCCCTTGTTTCATCACCATGATTTTATCAGACATATGAGCCGCTACGCCAATATTATGCGTTACAATAATCATAGATGTTTTATTTTCACGATTGATGCGTAACAATTCTTCTAC
Organism: Veillonella sp. VA142; assembly: GCF_003992135.1. Taxonomy (GTDB): domain Bacteria; phylum Bacillota; class Negativicutes; order Veillonellales; family Veillonellaceae; genus F0422. The sequence goes on from NZ_RQVN01000024.1 coordinate 3,793, forward strand.
AATTTGTGCCTGTGTTGTTACATCTAGGGCTGATGTAGGTTCATCTCCCAATAATAACTTAGGAGAAAATGTTATGGCCATGGCGATACCTACACGTTGGCGCATACCACCACTGAGTTCAAATGGATAGGACTTCATGATAGCCTCAGGATGTGGCAAATTAGTAAGTGCTAACATTTTAACAGCTTTCGCCTCTGCCTCTTGTTTAGACATAGTGCTATGGAGTTGAATGAACTCTACAAATTGCTTCCCAATAGTTTGGATAGGATTCATCATATTGCCGCTATCTTGGAAAATCATAGCAATGTGATTGCCTCGTAGGTCTAACCAATCTTTTCTGGAAAAGGATAATAAATCTTGACCATCAAAGGTAATACTTCCATCAGACACACGACCTGTATTTGGCAATACCCCTAACAGGGCACGGATGACCGTTGTCTTACCACTGCCGGACTCTCCTACAATGGAAACAATCTCTCCTTCTGCTAGGTCTAGGTTAACCCCTGCAATCGTAGGATTCGGGTTATTTCCATAGGTAACGGCTAAATTTTTAATACTAAGTAACATATATATCCCTTCTGTATATTTCTTAACAACGCTACTGAAAGCAACTGTTTCGTACATACAACAAGGGGAGGCAAACTGCCTCCCGATTGTTGCGGACATCTGCAAAGGATTATTTTGCTGGTTTTACGTCTTTAGTCAACCAGTAGTAGTCTGTTGGATACATCACTACATTTGTTAACCATTTATTATTAACGATATTTGTTTTAGGATAACCTAAGAACAATGCCGCACCATCATTCAATAAGATTTGTTGTGCTTCGATAATTAAGCTTTGACGTTTAGATTTATCGAATTCAACAGCTAATTGATCCATGATTGCATCGAATTTAGGATTGCTGTAACCAGAACCATTTTGAGGGTTTTCACCGTTCAAGTTAGTTTTCCAGTACCATTTCAAGAAGATTTCTGGGTCACCAGTGTTCGCTGTTACGATGTTGGAGATCAATAAGTCATAGTCACCATCAATACCTATTTTATCCATTAAGTTATAGTCAACAGTTTCGATATTCACTTTGATACCGATTTTTTTCATATCGGATTGAACTGCTTCTGCATAGATTGGAAGCTCTTGACGGCTGTTGTATACTACGAAACGCACTTCTAAGTTTTTACCGTCTTTATCTACGTAACCGTCTCCATCAGTATCTTTCCAGCCAGCTTCTGCCAACAATTGTTTGGAACGATCAGGATTGTATGCATTAGGGTCTTTCAAACCATCGAAACCATAATCCAAGCTTGGTGGAATTGGCGCTTTACCAGGAATGAAAGTACCTTTTAACAATACTTCGTTGTAGGATTTACGATCCGTACCGCTGATAAAGGCAGCACGAACTTTTTCGTCCCCTAATACACCTTTTTGGTTAATACGAGCTAATACAGTACGCAAAGAAGCGATTTCATCTACTTTGAATTTGCTGTCATTACGCAGTGTTTCAAGGTCACCAGCGCCAATATTAACTGCGAAGTCTACATCACCATTTTGTAATGCCAACGCACGAGTTGTAGGGTCATCGATGGATGGAATTTCTACTGTTTTGAAAGGAACTTCCCCATCCCAGTAATTTTCGTTAGCTTCTACAACTGCTTTTTCTTTAGTAAAAGATTTCACTTTGTACGGGCCAGTACCGATAGGACCTTCTTTTGCAAAATCGCGGCCAGCTTTTTCAGCAGACACATCTACGATAATGAATAATGGGTCAGCCAAGAAACCAGGCACATTTGGATACGGTTTATCTGTGGTGATGATCAAATTCTGACCTTCTGCTTTGATATCTGTATATTTGAAGAATGTAGCGGCACGTTTATTTTTCTCGAAAGCACGTTCAATGGATGCTTTTACTGCTTCAGCAGTTACTTTATTACCATTGGAGAATTTAGCTTTGTCGTTGATTTTAAAAGTCCAAGTCAATTTATCCGCAGATACAGACCAGCTTTCCGCCAACCAAGGTTGTGTATTCATTTTTTCATCGAATTTAGCTAATGTTTCGCCAATACCGTAACGCATAACTACCCAACCGAAATAGTTTTGTGTTGGCTCCAATGTATCTGCGAAGTTTGTAACGCCAAATTTTATTACACTTTTGTCAGCTGGTGCCGCATTGTCGCTACCACAACCTGCAATCACACCAAGAGTCGCTACTGCCATAACGCCAAATGTAGCATTACGAAGCCATTTTTTCCAACTTTGTTTCATTTTAAGTTCCTTTCTACAAAACTTACAACTAACACACTAATGTGAATCTGTACTACGTGGGTCTAAGATATCCCGTAGCGAATCGCCCCATAAATTGAAGATGGTAACCACAATGAAAATGGCCATCCCTGGATATAACATCAATTCTGGTGACGATAATATATATTGGCGGTTCTCATTCAGCATTAAGCCCCATTCTGGCGTCGGTGGCTGTGCCCCAAAGCCCAAGAAGGAAAGACCGGCAATCTCCATCATCATAGTCCCGATATCCATAGCCCCTGTAATGAGAGTCAAAGGCAATACATTCGGTAAAATATGGCGCCATAAAATGGTCAATTGTTTTGTACCATTCAATCTAGCTGCCGCAATAAAGTCGTTATGGCGAAGTTTGATTACCGCAGACCGTATGAGTCGTGCGTACTTCGCCCAGCTCACCACTACGAGAGCCAAGATCGCATTGATAGCACTACCACCCATAATGCCGGCAATGGCAATAGCCAGTACCACACCTGGGAAAGACAACATAATGTCCGTAAAGCGCATCAATACAAGTTCCACTTTACCTCCAAAGAATCCAGACAAAATTCCCACTACAGTACCAACAACAGCTGTTAAGATAACAAGGATGATAGCCATGAACAAGGAAGTTTGTGTACCGTAAATAATACGAGAGAATGTATCACGTCCTAATTTATCAGTACCCATCAAATGCTGTGCAGAAGGTTTCAAAAAGGATTTCGACATATCTGCATTGAACGCATCATGCGGTGTAATATAAGGAGCAAATATGGCAATTCCTACTACGATAGCCACTAAGAGGGAGTAGAAAGAAAAGCGCTTGTGTTGCAAAATAAATTCTTTCATCTTATCCCCTCACTTTCAATCGTGGATCTAATATAGAGTAGGACAAATCTACCAAGAAGTTGATGGCTGTGTAGATAAGAGCCACCCACAATACGAAGCCCTCAATGAGTGGATAGTCACGCATAGCAATGGCATAAACTGCCATTTTACCCATACCCGGCCAAGAGAATACGATTTCAATTACCGCAGCCCCTGCCAAAAGCCAACCAATACCCATACCCATGATTGTTATCAATGGTAATAAGGCATTCGGTAATACATGTTTCCAAAGAATTTGCGATTCACTCATGCCACGAGCACGAGCCCCCATCACATAGTCTTGATGCAACTCCTCAATAATCACAGTCCGTACTTGACGTGTGAATTTAGCTGCCATTACAAAGGACAATGTAATCGCTGGCAAAATTAAAGCTTTAAAGTTAATCGCAGACGTAGCAATCGGTACCCAATGTAATTTCAATCCGAAGATGTACAGTAAAAGCATACCTAACCAGAAGCTTGGCATCGACACATTAACAAAAGAAAAGAATCGAATAATAAAGTCTGGCAGTTTATTCGCTTTTACCGCCGAATAAATCCCCATTGGTATGGAAATGAGCACATTCAGTACAAAGGCGGACACGGCCAATAGTGCGGTCGCACCCAAGCCTTCCGACAATTTTTCTGTAACTGCTTTTTTCCCTGAATAAGAAGTTCCTAAATCACCTTGTACAGCGCCTGCTACCCAGCGCACATACTGTTCCATGAATGGACGATCTAAGCCCATTTCTTTTCGTGTAGCATCAATCATTTCCTGTGACACGATAGTGTCCCCAGCTTCCAGAACCATCAGCGCTGGATCCCCAGGGGCAATGTAGGTCAAGCAAAATGTCAAAAACGTAACCCCTATTAAGGTGACTAGCAATTGTGACACCTTACTTAATATGGTTTTCAATCATCCACGTCCCTTCTCAATAGCATTTGGGCCTATTCTCTACCACTATAAAACATCAGGTCATAAAAAAAGCCACCTTTGAGGTGGATTTTCACATAAAGTTAGCAAGGGCTACAGTTTAGACAATCTTGCTCCATCTTGCCTATAACCCTATACAACTTTTAGCAATATCTTCCCCAAAATATTCTTCCCTTATTTAAGGCATTCATAGTCAATATCTACGCCCAACTATATTATAGATATTACATAAATATGTTAATTTCTTTTATCAAAATTGTCAAATGACTAATGTGAATATTGCAAGACATGTAATGCATGCTTGTTTGAAAATGTATATTTATAGGCATTTATCTGTGATTTATATCATTTTAAATCATTATTTTACACAAATTGAAAAATGTCTATATAGTAATTTTATTCGCTTTGTATAATATTTATAATTTTTAAAGATAGATATAAAAAACTTTCATAAGTAACCTGAATCGTGACACAACAAAACACCTAAGAGATAGCCTCCTAGGTGCGTTGTATCGTACTATATCATTAAAAGAAATCATTCTTCCAAAGCCAATAGCCTGCCAAAGCCGCAAAGCTAATACCGATTCCAATCACATATTCGAAACCATATTCCGTATCTGCAAATGGAACTGGTACATTAATGCCCCACAAGCTAAAGATTGCTGTTGGTACCGCTAGCATAATTGTCATAGCTGCCAAGAGTTTCATAACTAAGTTTAAATTATTAGAAATAATAGATGTAAAGGCATTCATCATATTCATCAAGATATTAGAATACATTTCAACCATTTCCACAGCCTGCTTGTTCTCGATGATAACATCTTCTAATAGATCTTCATCTTCTTCGTAGATTTTCAACAAATACCGCACATCATCATGACGACGAATCCGCAAAATGCGTTCCATCACTGTTCCATTACCACGCAAAGCAGAGGTAAAGTACGTCATAGATTTTTGCAACTCCAAGAGTTGGAACAAATCTTTATTACGTGTTGTATGGCGCAGTTTCTTTTCAATATCATCGGTACGGCGATCAATTTGTTGCAAATAACGTAAATATAATACGGCTGTGCGATACATGATTTGAAATAAAAACCGTGTCTTTTTATAAGTATAGAACGTCGGCATCTGATTGCTCAAGAATGGATAAAGCACTTCTGCTTCTTCTAAACACACAGTAATGAAAAAATCTTCTGTTACAAAAATACCTAATGGTACTGCATCATATACGTCAGATCCGCGTAGCACTGGAATATTAATAACGACAAAGATATATTCATCTTCAATTTCCACGTGAGACCGTTCTTCCGTATCTAAAGCGGCTTTCAGTACATCCGTTGGAATCTGTGTCATCATATTGACGATAGCCAACTCATCGGGGTCTGGGTTCACCAAATTTATCCATGAACCTTTTGTAGCATCTTGTACAGTGGAATCTGTAAACAATTCCCCCTCTACGTGTTTGTGTACCGTTAACATGTGACACCTCCTTAACGTCTTAATAACCCTACCCTTTATCTTAATCAATCGAGGCCAATTCGTCAATTTTTTTATGATTTCTTATGAAAGTTTCTAACAAAAAGGACCTAGCCTCATGACTAAGTCCTCTTTGCTGTATAGTTATTATGTAGTGATATGTACCTTGTATGACTACAAGGAGGGGGAAAATATCACAATGCCTCCTGCTACATAGTAGGGCGTACATGCTAGCAGGAGGACTTATATTATTTACTGTAGAAAATACGGATAGAGTTCAAGATACAAAGAATGGATACCCCTGTATCTGCAAAAATCGCTACCCACATGTTAGCAAAACCAAATACGCCTGCTACCATAACGATAATTTTTATAGCAATAGCGAAGAATATATTTTGCCATGCAATAGACAAGGTACGATCCGCAATACTCAAAGAACGCCATACAGACTCTAGGTTGGAGTTCATGTATACTACGTCTGCCGCTTCGATGGCAGAGTCTGCACCACTACCCATAGCACCACCTACATCGGCACCTGTCAATACAGGAGCATCGTTGATGCCATCGCCTACGAACATGACAGAACCATGATCGTTACGAAGAGATTGCACCACTTCTAATTTATCTTGTGGTAATAACTCAGCACGTACTCCTTGGATACCTACTTGCTGAGCAATGTACTTCGCACTCGCTGCCACATCACCTGTAAGCATCACTGTTTGATATCCTTTGCCGTTCATACGACGAATGGCTTCCTTAGAATCAGCTTTTAAAGCGTCAGCGATGATGATACGGCCTACGTATTGACCGTCAATGGCTACGAATACTTCACTACCATACACATAATCAATCAATGGTGTTGCAATGTTTTCTTTCGACAACAAACGACCATTGCCGACTAATACAGTATGACCTTCTACGGTGCCTACCATGCCGTGACCAGAGATTTCTTTTACATCCTTGGCCGCAGTAAACTCTACCCCTCTACGTTGTACTTCTTCTACGATAGACATCGCAATTGGGTGTGTAGATACGGCTTCTAAGGCTGCTGCATATTGCAACACTTCGTTTTCTGTATAAGTACCAGCTACTTCTACTGTTTGTACATTGAAAGTACCTGTTGTGATAGTACCAGTTTTATCGAATGCGATGGCTTTCACGCGACTCATAGCCTCAATCGCTTTACCACCTTTGAATAAGATACCTTGTCGAGAACCAGCACCAATGCCAGAGAAGAATGCCAATGGCACAGATAATACTAAGGCACATGGACAAGATACTACAAGGAAAGTTAACGCTGTATAAATCCAATATTGCCATTCTCCTGTGAATAGAGGAGGTACTACGGCAACGATAATGGCCAATGCCACTACGATTGGCGTATATACGCGAGAGAAACGCGTAATGAATCGGTCGATTTTTGGCTTGGATGCTGCTGCATTTTCTACAGCATCTAAAATGCGCATAACCATGGAATCTTTTAATTCGTGAGTCACTTCTAGCACAATGCGACCATCCACATTGATACAGCCAGACATCACTTCAGTACCTACTGTAGCGCTTACTGGAACTGGTTCACCAGTTACCGCTGCTGTGTCGATACGTGTAGTCCCTTCTACAACACGACCATCCAATGGAATACGATCACCAGGACGAATTTCGATATGAGATCCGACTTGTACATCTTCTGGGTTCACCACCTGCACGCTGCCATCACAAGCGATTAAACGCACTTCTTCTGGGCGAAGATCCACTGCATCCATAACCGCATTACGACTGCGTTCTGTAGCACGTTCCTCAAAATAAATGCCCACTTGGAAGAACAACATAACCCCAACTGCCTCTGCATATTCACCAATGATTAACGCACCAATAGTAGCAATGGACATCAAGAAATTTTCATCGAACAGTTTACCTTTCATACCATTCTTAATTGCTGCCCATACAATGCGCCATCCTAGTATAACAAAAGTCACCACCATCAATGGAATCATATATTGCTCAGACACCCAATTGGTAAACTCTGCTACTACCATCACGATAGCGCCTATAATAATCCCCACTAAACTAGAATTATGCTCATGGTCATCCTCTGCTTGTTGTGCTTTTTTAGATGCACGCACAAATGGTACCACTACTACACCATCTTCCGTAGCATCACATACCGCTTGGATTTGTTCTTGCAAAGCCTCCGTGTCTTCTACGGTAGAGGTAATCCGCAATTGTTTCGTACCAATTGTGAAAGTTGCTGCCGACACAGATTCTAATTGATTTAATTTTTCTTCAATGACACTAGCGCAATTGGCACAGTTCAAATTTTGTAATGTAAAAATGCGTTCCATCGTATCTCCTTATGAATTATAATATGTAACCTTACTACTTGTTTTACTATTTGTTTTAACACTTGAGTGTTTGTTCATGTGTTTATTATATCTATAATTTCCTGTTTTGTCAACATATGATTGTATATTCATTTATATTTTTTTATCCTATTTTCATATTATCTCTATAATAAAAAGGCACCCTATTACTTTAAAAGCAACACAAGTAGATCTATACACAAAAGCCAGCAGTCCCTATGTTCTGCTGGCTTTCAGGGTTTTAGGACAAAATGAGTTGGTAGACTATGTCCCTACACGACAAAGAGGACTTAGCCTAATGGCCAAGTCCTCTTCGGTGTATAGTTGTTATGTAGTGATATATACCTTGTATAACTACAAAAAAGGAGGAAAGATATCACAATCCCTCCTGCCACATAGTAGGGCATACATTCTAGCAGGAGGACTTATATTATTTACTGTAGAAAATACGGACAGAGTTAAAGATGCAAAGAATGGATACCCCTGTATCTGCAAAAACTGCTACCCACATATTTGCAAAGCCAAATACACCAGCCACCATAACGATAATTTTTACAGCAATAGCAAAGAAAATATTTTGCCATGCAATGGACAAGGTACGCTCTGCAATACTTAAGGAACGCCATACGGAATCTAGGTTGGAGTTCATGTATACGACGTCTGCCGCTTCGATGGCAGAGTCTGCACCACTACCCATAGCACCACCTACATCAGCACCTGTCAATACAGGCGCGTCATTGATACCATCACCTACGAACATGACAGAGCCATAGTCATTACGAAGAGATTGGACAACCTCCAGTTTATCTTGTGGTAATAACTCGGCACGTACACCTTGGATACCTACTTCTTGGGCAATATGGTTCGCACTGGATGCCACATCACCTGTGAGCATCACTGTATGATATCCTTTTCCATTCATACGACGGATGGCCTCCTTAGAATCCTCTTTCACAGCATCGGCAATGACGATACGACCTACATATTGACCATCAATAGCTACGAACACTTCGCTTCCATATACATGTTCAATGGTTGGTACTGTTACATGTTCTGTTTCTAATAAACGACCATTACCAACCAATACGGTACGGCTATTCACTGTACCTACCATGCCATGGCCTGAGACTTCTTTTACATCCTTTGCCGCAGTAAACTCTACCCCTCTACGTTTTATTTCTTCTACAATGGACATCGCAATAGGGTGTGTAGATACTGTTTCTAAAGCCGCGGCATATTGCAACACTTCATTTTCTGTATAGTTACCAGCTACTTCTACAGTTTGTACGTTGAAAGTACCAGTTGTGATAGTACCAGTTTTATCGAAGGCAATCGCTTTCACACGACTCATAGCCTCGATCGATTTGCCACCTTTGAACAAAATCCCTTGTTTAGAACCAGCGCCGATACCGGAGAAGAAGGCCAACGGCACAGATAATACTAAGGCGCATGGACAAGATACTACTAGGAAAGTTAACGCTGTATAAATCCAATATTGCCATTCTCCTGTAAATAGAGGAGGTACTACGGCAACGATAATCGCCAAGGCTACTACGATTGGTGTATATACACGAGAAAAACGAGTAATAAAACGGTCAATCTTTGGTTTTGATGCCGCTGCATGTTCCACAGCATCGAGAATACGCATAACCATGGAATCTTTTAATTCATGCGTTACTTCTAAGACAATGCGTCCATCCACATTGATGCAACCAGACATCACTTCTGTACCTACGGTAGCGCTCACTGGAACTGGTTCACCAGTTACCGCTGCTGTATCGATACGTGTAGTACCTTCTACAATACGGCCATCCAATGGAATACGATCACCAGGACGAATTTCGATATGAGATCCGACTTGTACATCTTCTGGGTTCACCACCTGCACGCTGCCATCGCAAACGAGCATACGCACTTCTTCTGGACGAAGATCCACTGCATCCATAACCGCATTACGACTGCGTTCTGTAGCACGTTCCTCAAAATAAATACCCATTTGGAAGAACAACATAACCCAAACAGCCTCTACATATTCACCGATGATTAACGCACCAATAGTAGCAACAGACATCAAGAAGTTTTCATCGAATAATTTACCTTTCATGAAATTCTTAATTGCTGCCCATACAATGCGCCAACCTAGTACAACAAAGGTTACAATTAATAATGGAGTCATGTATTGCTCTGGCACCCAATTTGTAAACTCTGCTACCACTATCACGATAGCGCCTATTATAATCCCCGCTAAACTAGAATTATGCTCATGGTCATCCTCTACTTGTTGTGCTTTTTTAGGTGCACGCACAAATGGTACCACTACTACGCCATCTTCCGTAGCATCGCACACCGCTTGGATTTGATCGCGTAACATATCTGTATCTTCTATGCTAGAGGTAATACGCAATTGCTGGGTGCCAAGCGTGAAAGTTGCTGCTGACACAGATTCTAGTTGATTTAATTTTGCTTCAATCACACTAGCGCAATTGGCACAATTCAAATTTTGTAGTTTAAAAATGCGTTCCATCGTGTCTCCTTATGAATGATAATATAAAAGCACACAATTACTATAGAGTGCTAAAAAGCGCTGTATGCGGATTCGAACCGCATCTTTATAACAATACGTTATCGTCGTGCCAGTAGACCAACAGCGATTTTTTATTGATTCCATTATCCCACAAGTTTGATAGATTTTCAACTAAACTGTTTGTATAGGCAAAGATAATTTTGGGTAATTGATTCTGCTTTACATGGTGATGTGATTATCTACCAATCAGAAGAAGAAAATATTTCTACCAACGTCCTATTTAAAGATGAAACATTTTGGGTGACACAAAAAGAGAATCCTACAAAAGCAAAACAAGTAATAGAGCACATCGAAAATGAGAAAACCCCGTAAACACGTATGTCTACGGGGTTTGTTATTAGCTTAAATTATTCAGCTGTGATTGTTGCTACTGGGCAAACGGATTCGCAAGAACCGCAATCAATGCAAGTTTCATTGATTTCGTATTTAACTTCGCCTTCAGAAATTGCTCCTACTGGACAAACAGAAGCACAAGAACCACATTTAATGCATGCATCACCAATAACGCGCATGAGACACCTCCATAAAAAATAGAAATTCGCTAACTTTATGATTATCATTTAACTAAGGTACTTACCTTTTTATATTCTCATTATTGCACGTTTTTTTTGAGTTGTCAAATACTTCTGTATAATTTTTGTATCCCATTTTTACAAGCAAGGTTGCATTTTCTGTATGAATGAACCTTTCTGTCAAGCTATTTGATAGGATTTATCATTTATTTTCTATGTGTATACATAGAATAACCATGTATCCTTATATTCTCAATTGTTTTTTCTCAATATACTTTTTGATAATAATTATATTATCAACTAGGCCCTATGACACAAACTGGTCCCTATTTGGTTAGTGCAACTGATTTGATTCATATCCCATAACCCGTTGCTTGATCTTGTACATCCGTACCCGTTGGTAGTCGATTTCATCATGACACACCAAGGTGGCTACATCCACCCGCAAGGTCTTGGCAATTAAATACAACACTTGCACCGATGTCCCTAACGAACCTTTAGCTCCTTCAATTTTTGCTAAATAGCTTGGACTAATGCCACATAATTTAGATAATTCTTTCTGTGAAAGTCCCTGACACCGCCTAACCCAAGCAATCTTTCTGCCTAAACAAATACAAAACTCTTCATACTCCGGCATAGATTCCATCGATTGTAAGTGAGTCCCCATATCTATACACCTCTTTTCCAAAAGTATACGACCGAACTGCTCTACTCACATTATATATAGGCAAAATTCATAAATCAAGAGTATATCATATAATATTCTTTTTTCAATATATCCAAGATACCGAATATGACTATACGACTATACGACGAACAATCTGTACTTTTTAATGCCATCTATACCAATACAAAGTATATATACTCTATGATTGTGTCTGTAACTCTATTTGTCCAGACCGGAGAATGTTAGCCTCAGTTTTACTGTTATCTTCCCAAGTAGATTGAGATGTTATCCCTGTATCGGTAATTTTCAATTCTTGCTCTTTGCGCACCGATGGCTTACCTTGGCTTAATTCTTGATGATATAGATTTTCAAGTTCTATCACATCTTTTGTTTCCATAAAATCACCTGGCATCAACGTAGATGGTAATTTATACCCCGCTTTTGCTTGTATAGGTTCATCCCCCTTCTCAAGCTCTTGGCTTTCTCTTTGCTGAACAGCTGCATCACTTTCATCTGGCAAATACTCAAGGACATCGACTAAGTGTTTCAATGCTTCTAGACTATATTCTTGGATATCATCATAAGTGAAAGTAATCACATAGCGATGCTTAGGATCCTCTTTCATAATCATATCCAACGTAAAGCTCACTTTTGGGCCCTCTGATGTCATTTGTACAGACCGGTCCCAACGGGCTGCCGTCATCTCTTCTCTCCACAACAAGCCACCCTCAATCTGCGTATATTTTTCAGAGATATGCGGATCTTCACGGCGCCAAATTGCCATATACTCCTCATCCGTCATTCCCTGAATGGGTTGGTCATACCAAGTCGTATTCCATCGTTCCTGAGAAACACCTTGCATTGGCTTGTTATCTCGTCTCGTGATCATCATCGTCGTATTTTCGTCAAAATCTAGCAAAAACCCCTCTATATGTCCGCTATCTGTAGGAACAACCTTATCAATCCAATGAATATCTTTCACAGTGCCGAACATAGACACCCGAAAATGAGCTGGCTTGTGACTAATATACAAACCCCTTTTCTCTGGTGTAACATTTCCCTTTTGTAATACGAAGTGTTCCCCATCTATTCCTTGAGCATCTACTGTTTGTACACTACCTAACTCCTTTGTGAAAGTCCTCACCGGTATTCCCTCTATAGCATACGCCATACTTACAACACCGGTGAAAGTCGCCATAGCCATGCCACATGCCACAACTTTCCACCATGCATTTACAATTAGTTTGCTTTTCATTCGTTGATTTCCTTTCTTAGTAGTACCTCTATACACTTGATGCCAAGTTTTATACTCCTCTAACGTTGACCTCATCTCAATATCTATATAATCACCCTAGTTTTTTTACTGTGTCATCCTGTTTATATCTAATATAACTATATATCTAGTATACCATAAAATGGCTTATTACAATCGTCTAAGTACTACATCACACCGTTTCTGTATGATTTTGTGTATCCACACAAACCAATATTCATACATATCAGCACCAGTTCCAACAATGCTCCCTCAATCACTATAAAATATACTTAGTGGCAACTGTCCCCCCCGAAGATAGTATAAAACTTGTCCATTATTGTCTGCACAAAAAGAGAACCCACTACTGTGGGTTCCCTTATATAGTATTATATAGTTGCTATATCTTACAGTTTATCCAATGCTTGTGCTAAGTCAGCAATGATATCATCTACGTTTTCAATACCGATAGATACACGTAATTGTTCTGGTTTTACACCTGCTGTCAATTGTTCCTCAGGGCTTAATTGGGCATGTGTTGTACTTGCTGGGTGGATAACCAAGGATTTAGCATCCGCCACATTGGCAAGGTTAGAGAAGATTTCAAGAGCATCAACAAATTTGATACCTTCTTCTTTACCACCTTTGACGCCAAATGTGAAGACTGCACCAACACCATTCGGGAAGTATTTATCAGCCAATGCTTTATATGGGCTGTTTGGTAATTCAGGATAATTTACATACGCGATTTTTGGATGGTTTACTAAGAAATCTACTACTTTACGAGTATTTTCTACATGGCGTTCTACACGTAAGGACAATGTTTCAATGCCTTGGATAATCAACCATGCTGCTAGTGGAGTAATGGATGCACCAGTGTCACGCAATAATTGAGCGCGTACTTTCACAGTGAAAGGAATTGGAAGATCCCCATATACTAAACCATTATAATGTACGTCGCCTTCTACGAATCCAGGATAACGACCACTTGCTTTGTAGTCGAACTTGCCACTTTCAACGATAACACCAGCGATAGTTGTACCATGACCGCCTAAGTATTTTGTAGCGGAGTGAACCACTACGTCTGCACCATGTTCAAATGGACGGAACAAGTATGGAGTGCCGAATGTATTGTCCACGATCACGATGATACCATGTGCATGAGCGATTTCAGCAATCGCTTCTAAGTCCACAAGATTAGCCCCTGGGTTACCAACGGATTCTACATAAATCGCTTTTGTTTTATCATCAATCGCTGCTTTGAACTCATCTAAGTTGTCTGGGTTTACGAATTTTGTAGTAATACCGAAACGTGGCAATGTAGCACTGAACAAGTTGTATGTACCACCATATAATGTAGATGCTGCAATGATGTTATCCCCTGCAGAAGCTACGTTTTCAATAGCATATGTAATCGCTGCGGATCCAGATGCTACAGCGATTGCACCAGCACCGCCTTCTAACGCTGCTACACGGCCTTCCAATACGTCTTGAGTAGGGTTGCCTAAACGAGTATAGATAGGACCTGCATCAGTTAAAGCAAAACGACCTGCTGCTTGTTCTGCATCTTTAAATACATAAGAAGTTGTTTGATAAATTGGTACCGCACGGGAACCTGTTGCATCCACTGTATGACCTGCGTGTAATTGTAATGTTTCAAATTTGTAATTGCTCATGTTACTTTCCTCACTATTCTTAAATCTTTACTATCTATGAACTAGGATTAAATCACCCAGTCTTGTATATATGTTTCTTCAATCGGTCTCGATTGCAATTCACTGACCTCATATGGTGTTTCTTGGTATACATAATAATTTAACCAGTTTGTATAGAGTATAGTCGATGCCGAACGCCATCGTATTATCGGAGTCTTAGTTGGGTCATCCCCAGGAAAATAATTTTCTGGTATATCAATCTCTAACCCTTGCTGTCTATCCCGATCATACTCTTGGTATAAGGTATCTCTATCATATTCTGGATGTCCAAAGATAAATACATGTTTATTATCATAGGACCTGGCAATACCAACACCTGTCTTATCCGCGCGGACTAGCACTTCTAACTGAGGGTGCGCGTTGATTTCACTTTCACTCACCGTCGTATGCCGTGAATGAGGCATATAGAAGAGTTCATCTAGACCACGCATAAGCATGGGTTTCGTGTTCTGCACTTCTTGTTCGTACACACCGAATAACTTATTAGGTAAATCTTCCTTGTGGATACCAAAATGCTTATAAATCCCTGCTTGAGCTCCCCAACAAATATAGAGCGTGGAACACACATGGGTTTTACTCCATTCCATAATCTCTGAAAGTTCATCCCAATAATCCACTTCCTCAAAAGGCATTTGCTCTACCGGAGCACCTGTAATAATCAAGCCATCAAAGTATTGATCTTTGATTTCTTCGAAAGTCCTATAAAAGGTTTCCAAGTATTCTTGACTTGTATTACTCGCCGTATAGGACGCGGTATAAAGAAAAGTGACCTTCGTTTGCAACGGTGTATTGCTCAAAGCACGAAGCAATTGAGTTTCCGCCGTCTCTTTCCGTGGCATCAAGTTCACAACCACAATGTGGAGTGGTCGAATATCTTGCGACTCTGCCCGTTCTGAATCCATAACGAATATATTCTCTTCTGAAAGTCTCCCTATAGCAGGTAATCCTTTCACTACTCGTATCGGCAACCCATTCACCTCTCTTTCCTACAAAACCTATCGATTAACGATGAATTAAGTATACTAGGATGTCCATCAGATGTCAACAATATACGCACATTTATCCTTATACAGGATACATATTATTATATATAGTCATTACCTATAACAAAATAGAAAGTCCATAATTTTATAAATACCCCCGCGCATACTAGCCCCTTGTCACGTTTACTTATGTCACAATTACATATATCTCAGAAAAGATCGGTGTGCCCCACCCCACAGGAACGCAGTTGGGCGTAGTAGCCTTTGTGGCGGTCGCTTACTAACTATCCTACCCGCACAAACACAAAAGCCCGTACCATACCCCTGAGCAAGCATAACCACTGTATAGCTTGTGAAGGGGTGTGGTACGGGCTTATTTTGCCAGTATTACGGTATGCGACCGCCACAGGCTGCATAGCGTAACAAGTGACGTTTTATAAGAGCGCATGCTCTTTTCCAATTTCAACAACTTGCTCTACAGACATATTTGTAATACGGGCAATCATCTCTACCGATAATTTTTCACGTAGCATACCAATAATAGCTTCTAATCTACCTTCTTCTTTTCCCTCTAGTTTTCCTTCACGCCAATATTTCTTCCGATCCATTTCTAGCTTCATATACTCACCCCTCCATTCTTTACTTTGCTTCACTACATGTACTATCTCATCCATCTGTTGTATTAATCCATCTACTGGTGGTCTGCCATCTACATAATCCAAAAAGTTCTGTAATAATTCTGGAACATCATTCATTTCTGCTTTAGTACTTAAAAAGATAGTAGTTAATCCATCTCCCAACTCCTTGCCCAGTTCTTCTGTACATTTTTTGGTAAACGTATACTTATGACGCTTGCCAGAAAATATAGGAAACGTACAAATAAAGATAACAAAGCAATCATTCAAGGTCATATAGTCAGCGCCCTTTTCCATAGAATAATGGTCAATCGCACTATGATAAAACCGTGACCGTTTGATTAACTCTGGCATATTTTTATATGTTTGCATTTCAATATTGTAGACGGTTCCTTTCTCATCATTGACGTACACATCTAAGCGAATCCCCTTTTCATCAAGTCCAGATTCCATCGTTTTTTCCGTTTCAATATACGCAATATCCCGAATAGAAATCTCCAATACCCGTTCTAATAATTCCTTACAAATTGACTTCTCACGCATTACCTTTTCAAAGATAAAATTATCTTGAATACTCAACTCATCAAAGGACTTGAATTGCATAGAAATACCTCGCTCTTTGAATTAACTAAATTATACCACATCTATACTGCAGTACGGTAGCACATCGTGTACCACCTATCCATACAATTCTTTTAAAAATACTATAAACCCTTTAACATTTCCTACCAGTATAATTATGACAGCAATTATTCAAATCTTATTATAATACACATCCTCCACTGAGGAACGCAGTTAGGCGTAGCATCCTTTGTGGCGGGTCCTACTGACTAAATCAAACAAACGCAAAGTGACCGCAATATACCTCTAAGTATGCCAAATCTTTGTCACGTTCACTTATGTCACAATTACATATACCTTAGAAGAGCAGGGTATGCTCCGAACAAACATTATGAAATACCGTTTGTGAGGGGTATGCCGTGCTCTTCCCTTTGCCTAAATATATATAATTGAACGTGACAAACAATAATTACAGTATATTGCGGTCATCGCTTTATACAATCCAAACTGCCACTAGGCTGCATAGCGTAACAAGTGAGCAACCTTTAATTATATCGCGCTTCATTCTACTCTTATATACCATTAGAAACAACTAGCATATGCATTACATTTTTCAAAAGCTATATGCCAATTTGATATTTATAAGCATTTTTGACCATTTTATTGATGACTTTTCTCATTTCTTGATTTATAATTCTAATCAAGAGAACAAGCGCTTGTGACAAATACTATCACTCCATTATCATTCGTAAGAATAAGGAGGTGGTTGCCAAAAACTGATACTATAGTAACTAGTACAACAGTGATAAGCCCTTTTCTACAAGGAGGTTACAATGGCAACGTCGTATATTACTAAAAGTCTTCAAGACGCATGCCCCGATTTCGGAGAAGATTCTTATACCGATGAAGAGCTAGTCGCCTTAGCCCAAGCAGGTCATGCATCTGCTACTGTCATTTTATGTCATCGTTATGTACCACTCATCACGCGGTATTCTCATGTACGTCAGCTCCGCAGCCTAGAAAACGACTTAGAAGCTACCTTATGGGAAACATTCTTAACAGCTATCCAAACCTATGATTTAAACGGTACCGTACCTTTTGCTGGGTTTGTAAAATCTCGCATCCATTACAGGGAAATGAACCTGTTCCGCAGTAGCGTTCAACAATGGAATCATGAATCTTTACTCCATGAAGACACTGATGATGACACGAATCCTATTATCCATATTCCCTCAGAAGACGATACTGAAGAGGAGGCTCTAGCCCATCTGCAAATAGTAGCCCTGAAAGAAGCACTTTCACGTATCGATACAAGCCATGCAAAATTACTAGAACAGATTTTATTTCAAGGTAAATCGATTAGCGATATGGCTAATATATATGGTATGAGTCGCCAGGGCATGCACAAAAAATATAAAAAAGCTATCGTTTTGGTACAACAAGAATTAGAAGGATCGAAATATTAAATTACATTAAGGCTTATCACAAAAACCTGAATCTCTTTTCAAGGGATTCAGGTTTTTACGATTCTATGATATAGTTTAAAATTCACAACTACTCTACTTTTAAAATATCTTGATACATAAACATAACAATAGCCACCTTGCTGTGGTTAGCAAGATGGCTACGGTAATCCTTGGCACTAAGTCAAATATACTATTGGTTTACCTATACCTCTGTAGTATGTGGTTCACTACTGTCTAAAGGTCCTATCCTACCTTATCGTTTTAACCACTTGTATACCCAGAAGGCAATTCTAATTAATTTTACCGTTTTTTCAAGCTTGTCCATATTAGGCCGCCAATGCAATCGCATTATTGCGAACAACACCCACCAATGGATACGCATATAACTTGCCTAATGCATCGCCTACGGCTTTGATATCTTCATCGGATGCTGCTTCGTTCACATAGGCAAAGTTGGCTACTTTCACATTGTGCGCGCCTTCGCCCTTTTTAAATTGCAATTGTAATTTAGTCACCATTGTTGTTGTCATATGTTACTCCTCCTTATTCTACTACTGTAGATTCTGTAGTCACTAATGTACCATGTTGAAAGTTAGTTAAGCGTTGATCTTTACGTCCACGAAGTACATCTTTTTCTACCATAAGCTGTCCTACTGTGTCGATTTCAGATTTGGTCACCCCTTCTTTTGGGAATCCTACTACAATACTTACTTCTTCCTTAGATGTGTCCATAAAGACTAAATGTAATTCTTTTTTCACTACTGTACTTGCTGCCATATTGTTCTCCTTTCCTAGTACCAAGTCCTTACACTTAGATACATTCAGAAATAGAGAGGGTGTCAACCACATATGTACTAATTGTAAAATTAGGATATATTTTGTGAGTACTACTTTTCTTAGATAGATTAGTTATATATTTTAATATCTTCATCACTATCGAAGGCGTATACACAAGATATAGGCAAGCCCTATAATACTTAACATTTTATTCTTATTTTACTTATTCCTACTGATTTGCTATACTATATTTGTCGATGTGATACTCGACAGGAACTATGAATCCTCATATGTTCCAGCCTTTCAAACTACTTACATATGTGGTAACGGTGACTTCCCATACACACCTATAGTTATCACAAACAAGCCACCTACTCGGCCCCATACGAGTCAGGTGGCTTTCACCTTATATGCACTTGTTGTATACATCAGCGCTACTCTCACAGATACTTTACACAACTCGGCGCTGTTACTCACATACCATGTAGTATATACTGATTGTAAATAAACTATCTAATTATAAAGAAGGAGCACGACTATGAATAAAACTATTTACTTAGGCGGTGGTTGTTTTTGGGGTGTTGAAAGCTACTTTCAACGTATTCCTGGCATTGTAGATACTGAGGTGGGCTATAGCAACGGCGCTCATCCAAATCCAAGTTATGAGGAGGTATGCCGTGGCAGCGGTCATGTAGAAACTGTGAAAGTTACTTATGATACGTCCATAATTTCCCTACCCAAAGTATTACAGTATTTTTTACGTATTATCGATCCTTTCAGCATTAATAAACAAGGCAATGATGTGGGCGTACAATATCGCAGTGGTGTGTATTATGAACACCCTGATGATAAAACCATCATTGAATCCACTTTGAACCGTGCCAACAGCCATTACAAAAATCCTTTTGCCATAGAAGTCTTACCGTTAGCATCCTTTTATCCAGCTGAAGACTATCACCAAGATTATTTAGATAAAAACCCAAATGGCTATTGTCATATTAATGTGTCCAAAGCGTATGAGCCTTTGATTGATGAAAGTGACTACGAACGCAAATCCGATGCTGTTTTGCAAGAAGAACTGAGCGACTTAGCCTATTCTGTGACACAACAGAGTGCTACAGAACGGCCTTTCTCTCATGAATATACAGATAAATTTCGTCCCGGCATCTATGTCGATATTACCTCTGGAGAACCTCTCTTCATCTCTGCCCAAAAGTTCAACTCCGGCTGTGGTTGGCCTAGTTTTGCGCAGCCCATCAACAGCGACGTTATTCGTTACTATCACGACGATAGTTTAGGACATCATCGTATCGAGGTACGCAGTCGCATTGGCGATGCTCATTTAGGGCATGTCTTTGAAGATGGACCCCAATCTATGGGCGGTCTCCGCTATTGTATCAACGGCGCTGCCTTGCGCTTTATTCCTCTCGAAAAACTTGAGGAAGAAGGATATGGTACTTTGCGTGAGTTTGTAATCAATAGTGAGTCGATACTCAAAAAAAGTTAATTCTTCTTTGTCTGATCTAACCAGGCTACCAATTTCTATTTCATTTCTATAAACATTCTATATAAAAAGACTGTAATCATAGGTTTATCTGCCTAGTTTTACAGTCTTTTTTATATAAGATATATGCAATAATTTATGTATGTTAGTTATTCACTGAACACACTATAGGGACATGTACTACTGTGTTATACACTCCAAGAAATCCACGCAATGGTATCCGTTGTGTGGTTTTCTAATTTCCCATTTACCGCTTTAGCAGATAAGAACTCCCGAATTTCTTGTTTAATCACCTCTAAATCGCCACCCACTTTTCTTTGTACTCGTATACAGAAATAGTCCACTGCTTCATCGACGGTCAAGCTTTCTATTTCTTCCACTGTTTTGTAAGTAATGTTTACATTCTTTCCGATTTCGTTGACTGTACCCAAACAATCTTGTAGCATGGATTCCCATGGGCTACCACTTACGCCATATCGCTCGGAATAGATAGCATCTAAATATTCATCTTTTCGATCAGCGAACATGATACATAAACAATGTTTGCGACTAGCCTTGTGCAAGGTGTGAAGATTCGCCGTATCCGACATGATAGGGCAGAAAATACTGTATACCAAGTCAAATCGCTTCTCCCATCCTAGTGCTCGTCGTGCCTCTTCCGACCATGGTCCTAACCATAAATCTAATGAAAGCCCTTCACTTTCACTAATGTCTTTACCACCTTCTAACATGCCTGTAGAAAGGTCTACCCCTGTTACTTTCACCCCATTACGAGCCAATCCCATAGCATAATCACCAGTACCGCAGCCTACATCAAGAGCTGTTTCCCCCTCTGCAGGATGAATCCCTAACTCTTGTAATCGTGCTACAAAATCCACTACTTGTGCCACCCGATCCTCACGTTTGTGCATATTGACGAAAAACTTAGACGTTTGATTCCAAGATTGTTGCTCCTCTTGCCATCCCTCCATGGAAACAGATATTGTTGTGATTGTACTCATGAAAACCTCCTTGTAACTGAATATTTACTAGTGAACATATCGTTTACACATTATATGATTACTATCATTATATATGATATACCTCAAATTATATATGATAAATATTATCAGTTTATAGTCTTATTATACTTATATGCCTGTAAGTATACTGTATCTACGGCAACAAAATCTATAGAACTATACATCCTAAACACTTATACTCATTTATGATTCTAGGATTCTATACATCTATACTATCATTGTAACATCAAACATTATTTTATAAGATATACTATTGTAAGTGCAAATAAATATAATGTGATAAAGATACATGCGTTGCTGGACTAGTTGCACACTTTTGGAATCATATCTGTATAAGGATCATTAAAACACAAAAAAGCGACCTTGCGGTCGCTTTTCTTATTTAGAATCTATGATTCAATTATGCTTCGATAGCTGTAACAACACCAGCGCCTACTGTATGGCCACCTTCGCGAATCGCGAAACGTAAACCTTCTTCAATAGCGATTGGAGTGATAAGCTCAATGTTCATAGTGATGTTATCACCAGGCATACACATTTCTGTACCTTCTGGTAAGTTGATAACGCCAGTTACGTCAGTTGTACGGAAGTAGAATTGTGGACGGTAGTTGGAGAAGAATGGAGTATGACGTCCACCTTCTTCTTTTGTCAACACGTATACTTCTGCTTTGAATTTAGTGTGAGGTTTGATGGAACCTGGTTTAGCCAATACTTGACCACGTTCGATGTCTTTACGGTCAATACCACGAAGAAGTGCCCCTACATTGTCACCTGCTACTGCAGATTCCAAGATTTTACGGAACATTTCAAGACCTGTTACTGTAGTGCTGGATGGTTCTTCTTGAAGACCAACGATTTCTACTACGTCACCAACGTTGATTTGACCACGTTCTACACGGCCAGTTGCTACTGTACCACGACCAGTGATTGTGAACACGTCTTCGACAGGCATCAAGAATGTTTTGTCTGT
>NZ_RQVN01000025.1 GCF_003992135.1 Veillonella sp. VA142
AAGAATAGCACTAGCTATTTAAATAGCTAGCGCTAAGAACTTTTTATATGAGTAGCCCCCACATTTGACAAAGAGCCGATAAAAATAAAAAGCGCAATACAAATACAAGCAAAAACCTTTCCTTCGTCTGATAATATCATAGGCGTCACCTCATACATAATAAAAGTGAAAAAAGTCTGAGTATTTCTAAAGCGCTGTAAGACAAACTATACAGTTCATCATAAAAAGTATCTGTAATAGCCTAGGCAACCCTTTAGGCGGATTGCCTAGACAATTTACAAATTATTTCATCATAGCAAGCATCGTACCAGCTGCTACAGCTGTACCGATAACACCTGCTACATTTGGTCCCATCGCATGCATTAATAGGAAGTTCGAAGGGTTTGCCTGTGAACCAACCACTTGCGATACGCGGGCTGCCATTGGTACCGCAGATACACCTGCGGAGCCGATCAATGGATTTGTTTTACCACCATCTGCCCAGCACATTAATTTACCGAAGATAACACCACCAGCGGTGCCACCGATGAAGGCAACTAAACCTAATACAATAATTTTAATGGTTTCTAAATTTAAGAAACTATCTGCTGTCATTGTAAGACCAGTACCTGTAGCTAAGAAGATTGTTACTGTGTTAATCAAAGCGTTTTCAGAAGTATCTGCCAAACGAGCTGTTACACCAGATTCACGGAATAAGTTACCAAGCATCAACATGCCTAATAAAGAAGTGATTGGTGGTAACAACAAGGAAATGGAGATTGTCGCTACTACTGGGAAAACCACTTTTTCAAAACGAGTTACTTCACGCAATTGTTCCATTACGATTTCACGGTCTTTTTGAGTTGTAAATAACTTCATAACCGGAGGTTGAATCAATGGTACAAGAGACATATAGGAATATGCCGCTACTGCGATAGCTCCTAATAACTCAGGAGCTAATTTTGAAGCTAAGTAAATGGATGTAGGACCGTCAGCACCACCAATGATACCGATAGCTGCTGCTTGTTTCGCAGTAAATCCAACCATCATCGCTCCACCAAGAGCTACGAATACGCCGATTTGAGCTGCTGCGCCTAATAATAATGTTTTAGGATTTGCAATGAGTGGACCGAAGTCAGTCATAGCACCTACCCCTAGGAAGATAAGAGGTGGGAAAATTTCGTATTTAATCCCTAAACCAATGAGGTTCATAACACCTTCATGGAAACCATTATTAGGAATATTAGCCAAAATACATCCAAATGCAATTGGACTCAATAATAGAGGTTCAAAGCCTTTCGCAAAAGCTAAATACAATAAGATAATTCCGACAAGGATCATGATACCATGACCCATTGTGAAACTAATAAAACCACTATCCACCCAAACAGAGTTGAGTGCAACAAGAAAAGCGTCCATATGGAGTTCCTCCTTTAGTAATAGAAGGGTTTAGTTTAAGCAGTATAAAGTTATGATTATCCTAAAATAACTAAAGCGTCGCCAGTTGCTACAGTTTGGTTAGCTGCTACACGAACTTCAGCTACTGTTGCATCATGTGGAGCATAGATTTCGTTTTGCATTTTCATAGCTTCCAAGATGCAAAGAAGATCGCCTTTTTTAACTGCTTGGCCAGCTGTAACTGCTACGGATAAAATTTTACCAGGCATTGGGCATTTTACTGTTTCTGCACCTGCCGGTACTGGAGCTGCTGCCGCTGCTGGAGCTGGAGCCGCTGCTGGAGCAGCTTTAGGAGCTGGAGCTGCCGCTTTAGGTGCTGCTGCAACTGGAGCTGCGCCACCAACTTCATTTACTTCTACTTCATAAACTGTACCGTTTACTGTAACATTGAACTTTTTCATTATAACTTCCTCCTGAATTACCTATTTGTAATGAAACTTTTACTTAAGCTTAGATTTGCTTATAGGGCCTGTAAACGACTAGCTAGTCGCCAAGAATTAGACACTACTGGGCGAATAGATGCAATTTGATTTTGCGAATAGCCCATAGCTACGATAGCACTGACAATAGCTGCTACAACTTCTGTTTCTTTATTTGCAGCTTGTGCGTTGGTAGTCTTATTCATTAAGTTCTCCTCCAAACTATCTGGTTACATTCCTACCTAGCAGTCTACCGTCTAATTTCCAACCTGTGCTCACAATCGGTCTTACGGAAGCAATTTGTGATTTGGAATATCCCATCGCACATACTGCTGCCACAATGGCTGCAACCACTTCATCATGTTTTGTTGTGGTACTTGCCACACTAGGAGCTGTGGCTGATGGTACCTCTGCTACCTCAGCCTTAGTTGACTTTTTTTTTGTAGGATCTACTAGATAAATAATATGCATAAGCACGCCTAATATAATTAGAACGGCGAATACAATTGTCATATTGATGGCCATAATTAGCCACGGATTATCTGTCATACTTTCACCTCATTAATAGAGAACCATGATAGTAGAATCATGCAAGAAGCAAAGTGTGTAGTATGCCTCTATTAAATATCTTATAGAGGGATATTACCGTGTTTTTTCGGAGCACGGGTTTCGCGTTTACTTGCCAACATTGCCAATGCATTGATGATAGCAGGACGAGTATGTTTAGGTTCAATTACTACGTCAACGAATCCACGTTCAGCAGCTTTGTATGGAGTTGCAAACTCTTCTACGTATTTAGCTGTTTTTTCATCTTTATCTTCGTCTCGTTTGAAAATGATGTTAGCGGCACCAGCAGGTCCCATTACAGCGATTTCAGATGTAGGCCATGCATACACTTGGTCCGCACCCAAATCTTGGGAACACATTGCAAGGTAAGATCCACCATATGCTTTGCGAGTGATAACAGTGATTTTAGGTACTGTTGCTTCAGAGTAAGCATATAACATTTTCGCACCATGACGAATGATTCCGCCCCATTCTTGGTTTGTGCCCGGTAGGAAGCCCGGTACGTCAACAAAGTTTACAACAGGGATATTGAATGCATCACAGAAACGGATAAAGCGAGAAGATTTGTCGGATGCATTGATGTCTAAGCAACCTGCCATTACGCGTGGTTGGTTAGCAATGATACCTACGCTTTGTCCCGCAAAACGTGCGAAACATGTAATAATATTTTGTGCATAGTGTGGTTGTACTTCATAGTATTCACCATTATCTACTGTTGCACGAATCACATCAAACATGTCATATGGCATATTAGGATTATCTGGAAGTAGAGTGTTTAAACCTTCATCTTCACGAGCTGGGTCATCACCAGTATCAACTAATGGAGTATCTTCCATGTTGTTACTTGGCAAGAAGCTCAACAAGTAACGAATTTGTGCTAAGCAATCATCTTCATTTTCTGTCGCAAAGTGAGCTACACCAGATACACTGTTATGAGCCATTGCACCACCGAGGTCCTCTGCTGTTACTTCTTCTGCTGTTACAGATTTGATAACCGCTGGACCAGTGATGAACATTTGAGATGTATGTTTAACCATGTAAATAAAGTCAGTCAATGCTGGAGAATATACCGCACCACCCGCACATGGTCCCATGATAACAGAGATTTGTGGGATAACGCCAGAAGCGTTAGTATTTTCAAAGAAGATTTTACCGTAGCCAGCTAACGCGTCTACTGCTTCTTGAATACGAGCTCCACCGGAGTCATTAATACCGATGATAGGAGCGCCCATTTTCATTGCCATACGTTGTGCTTTAACAATTTTAGCAGCATGCATTTCCCCAAGGGAACCGCCTTCTACTGTAAAATCTTGAGCAAAAGCAAATACCAAACGTCCGTCGATAGTACCGTAACCAGTCACTACACCTTCACCTGGTAATTCTTTTTTCTCTTGACCGAAGTTTACACAACGATGTTTAACGAATTGATCTAATTCAACGAAGCTATTGTCGTCGAATAGTTTTTCAATACGTTCACGGGCTGTATATTTACCGCTTGCGTGTTGTTTTTCTACGCGTTTTTCACCGCCACCTTGTTTTACAGTGGACAGCTTTTTATGCAATAATTCAATTTTTTCCTGAACTGTTGCCATTGTACACCTCCATAGAATAATTACGGATTATAGTTTATTATTTCATGCGTTGGCAAAGTTCTAACAAAACGCCACCAGTAGCTTTAGGATGAAGGAATGCAATTGCAGATCCACCAGCACCATAGCGAGGTTCTTCATCAATTAATCTAACACCTTTTTCTTTTAAATCAGCGATGGCTGCTTTAATGTCGTCAACGCGAAGTGCTACGTGTTGGATACCATTACGGCCACCATTTTTTTCGATGAAACGACCGATAGGGCCATCTGGAGTTGTAGATTCTAAGAACTCAAGTTCAGCATCACCGCAAGGGAAGAAACTTACTTTTACTTTTTGTTCTTCTACTACTTCATCTTCAGGAAGATGTTCCATACCAAGTGCGTTTTTATAAAATTCTTTTGTTGCTGCTAAGTCAGATACACCGATACCGATGTGGTCTACTTGTAATACTTTGAATGCCATAATACCTCTCCTTTCAAATGAGCTGCAACTCGAAAGTGATTTTTATCATCCTTCGATTACTTATATGATACCACGATATTAGATTTTTATCATTCTTTTTATTATCTTTTTAATGACTTTTCTAATACCGAGTTAACAACACTATAAGGGTCGTTAGTTCTATTATTAACAGCTGCTACATCTTGTTTGAAAGCATCGCTTTCTACAACATGCTCATGAACATAACGCATAATTTGTTCATTGATCATCGCTACTAACTCATCATGTGTACGTTCTGCACGACGAGTTGCCAGTTCTCCACTATCTTCAAGATATTCAAAGTGTTCATCTAGTGCTTCCACTAATTCATCAACACCTTCATCCTTACTAGCGATAGTTCTCTTAATTGGTGGTCTCCAATCAAGTTCACGAGAATCTAGGTCTAGCATCATTTCAATTTCAACATTAAGCTTATCACAGCCATCGCGGTCCGCTTTATTGATGGCAAATACATCGCCAATCTCTAAAATACCCGCTTTGATTGCTTGGATATCATCACCTAAACCTGGTACTAATACAACTAATGTAGTATCTGCATTTTTAACGATATCTACTTCGGATTGCCCAACACCTACGGTTTCGATGATAACAAGATCCATGCCAAATGCATCCATTAATTTAACAACATCTGCTGTTTTTTTAGATAATCCACCCAGACTACCACGTGTCCCCATACTACGGATAAATACATTTTCATTTAATGTCAAATCATTCATCCGTATACGGTCACCTAAAATTGCGCCGCCTGAGAATGGACTGGTTGGGTCAACAGCAACGATGCCGATTCTCTTACCTTGTTCTAGATAATGCTTAACAACTTTATCTGTTAATGTACTTTTACCAGCCCCTGGAGCACCTGTGATGCCCAAGATACGAGCCTTACCAGTACGCGGATAAATAGCTTTCATAATATCAATAGCATTATCATATTCATTTTCTACAGCCGTAATGGACCGAGCCAAAGCAAGACGAGAACCTTCTAATAGTTCTTTGATTAAATCCATATTGTCACCGTCCCAATTATATATACGTCTAGGCTCGAACATAGATGCCCGAGCCTAGCTCAAGTATATTATTTTACGTTAGCTTTGATGAATTCAATTACATCAGCTGTTGGAGTACCTGGTGTAAATACTGCAGATACACCAGCGGCTTTTAAGCCAGGAATATCAGCGTCAGGAATAACGCCACCACCAACTACTAATACATCGCCCATGCCTTTTTCTTTTAGCATTTCAACGATTTTAGGGAACAATGTGTTGTGTGCGCCAGAAAGAAGAGATAACGCTACTACGTTAACGTCTTCAGAAAGAGCTGCTTCAACGATTTGTTCTGGAGTTTGACGAAGACCTGTGTAGATAACTTCGAAACCAGCATCGCGAAGTGCGCGTGCTACTACTTTTGCACCACGGTCATGACCATCAAGACCTGGTTTTGCTACGATTACTCTGATACGTTTTTCTGCCATGATGTTATACCTCCAAATAGGTTCGATTAATTATAATGTGGAATGAGCTTGGTATTCACCGAATACGCCGCGCAATACGTTACAAATTTCACCTAATGTAGCATATGTTTTAACGGCAGCCAAGATTAATGGCATCAAGTTTACAGACTCATCTTCTGCACCGGCTTTTAATGCTGCTAATGCTGCATCAACTGTTGCTTGATCGCGGTCTGCACGAACTTGTTGTGTTTTCTTGGATTGGTTGATACCTACAGAAGCATCGATACGAAGAAGACCTTCTACTGGTTTTTCCTCTACTTGGAATTTGTTAACACCTACGATTGTACGAAGGCCAGATTCCACTTCCATTTGCCATTTATAAGCAGACTCTTGGATTTCTTTTTGGATGTAACCTTTTTCGATAGCTTCAACAGCGCCACCCATTTCATCGATTTTTTGGATGTATGCTTTAGCTTCTTCATAAATAGCATTCGTCATAGCTTCTACATAGTAGGAACCGCCCAATGGATCAACTACGTCAGCTAAACCTGATTCGTAAGCAACGATTTGTTGAGTACGAAGAGCGATTTGTACAGATGCTTCAGTTGGAAGAGCCAATGCTTCGTCACGAGAGTTAGTATGTAAAGATTGAGTACCACCCATGACAGCAGCTGCAGTTTGAAGAGCAACACGAACGATGTTGTTATCAACTTGTTGTGCAGTCAACATGGAACCAGCTGTTTGAGTATGTACACGTAACATCATGGATTTAGGTTTTTTAGCACCAAAACGTTCTTTCAAGATATGTGCCCATAAACGACGGGATGCACGGAACTTCGCAACTTCTTCTAATACGTTGTTGTGTGCGTTCCAGAAGAAGGATAAACGGCCTGCAAAATCGTCAACTTCTAAGCCAGCTTTAAGAGCTGCTTCGATGTATGCAATACCATCAGCAATTGTGAAAGCGATTTCTTGCGCAGCAGTGGAACCAGCTTCACGAATATGGTAACCGGAGATGGAGATAGTATTCCATTTTGGCACGTATTGAGAGCAATATTCGAAAATATTAGTGATCAAACGCATGGATGGTTTTGGAGGGAAGATGTAAGTTCCGCGAGCTGCGTACTCTTTCAAAATATCATTTTGAATAGTACCACGAAGTTCAGTGGAAGGTACACCTTGTTTTTCAGCCACTGCAATGTACATAGCAAGAAGCACAGATGCAGGAGCATTGATTGTCATAGAAGTGGAAACTTTACCTAAGTCGATACCTTGGAACAAGATTTCCATATCTTTTAAGGAGTCAATCGCAACACCTACTTTACCAACTTCGCCTTCAGCCATAGCGTCGTCGGAGTCATAACCGATTTGTGTTGGTAAGTCAAATGCGCAAGAAAGACCAGTTGCACCAGACTCGATTAAGTAACGGTAACGTTTGTTGGACTCTTCAGCAGTTGCGAAACCAGCATACATACGCATTGTCCAGAAACGGCCACGGTACATTGTAGGTTGAACGCCACGAGTATAAGGATAGAATCCTGGGAATCCTAGATCACGTTCGTAATCGAAACCTTCTAGATCAAGCGGTGTGTATACCGGTTGTTCTGGTAAGTTTTGACGTGCAGGTACTTTCTCACAGTTTTTAGCGTACGCTGCTTCATATTCAGCAAGTTTGGCTTTTAAGTTGTCATTAGCCATGTCATCATCCTCCTAAAAAATTAACCTTGTTTTTTCATGCTTCCTGTTTCAGTGAAGCGTTTATGCCAAGAAAGAGCTTCATCTAATAAGATAGGTGTATGGGCGCCATTTGTCTTTTCAATAGCTCTTTCGAGGTAATCTAATAATTCTTGTTTGTAGTCTGGGTGAGCACAGTTTTCAATGATTTTGTATGCTCTTTCAATTGGAGCCAAACCACGAACATCGGCAATACCTTGTTCTGTACAGAATACTTGTACATCATGTTCTGTATGGTCAATGTGAGATACAAAAGGAACGATGGAGCTGATATCTCCGCCTTTTGCTACAGAGTTCGTACAGAAAATGGAGATATAACCATTTCGAGTGAAGTCCCCGGAACCACCGATACCATTCATCATTTTGCTACCCATAATGTGAGTAGAGTTTACATTACCGAAGATATCGAACTCGATTGCTGTATTCATAGTGATTACACCAAGTCTACGAGCTAAACCAGGGTTATTGGAAATCTCTTGCGGACGCAATAGAATGTGTTTACTGTATTTGTCGATATTGTCATAGAAGCGTTTCAATCCATCTGGAGATGGGGACAATGCTGTACCAGAGCAATCTGTTACTTTACCTGCATCGATTAAATCCAACATGCCATCTTGGATAACTTCAGTGAAAATAGATAAGTTTGTGAAAGGACCTTCAGCCAAGCCAGACACAACAGCATTTGCTACAGAACCTACGCCGGATTGTAATGGCAATAAGTTTTCAGGTAAACGACCTGCTTTTACCTCTTCTAAGAAGAAGTTAATCAAATGTTGACTCATCGCTTTTGCATCATCATCGATTGGTGCTAGTGGACGAGTTGTGTCAGGTACATCACATGGAACGATAGCTACGATTTTCGCAGGATCACATGGGATGTAATCTGTTCCGATACGATCGCCAGCCGCTTTGATTGGGAATGGCTCACGGTATGGAGGATCTTGTGGTTCATAGATATCGTGCATACCTACCAAAGACATTGGTTGAGATACGTTCACTTCTACGATAACTTTTTTAGCTTGGCTAACAAATGTTGGAGAATTACCAACGGATGTACTAGGAACGATACCACCATCTTCACGGATGCAAACCGCTTCAATGATAGCTACGTCAGTGTCCCCGAAGAAACCATAACGAATTTGTTGAGCCATTTGGCTAAGGTGCATATCAATATAACGAATTTTTTGGCTGTTTAAAGCCTTACGAGTATCGTTATTTGTTTGATATGGGAAACGACGACGAATACCGTTTACACGAGTCAATGCTCCGTCTGCTTCATCACCAACTGATGCACCAGTCCAAAGATCGATTTGGAAAGGATCTGATTCCATGCGTTTTGCGAGCGCCAATGGCACTGCTTTAGGGTAACCAGATGGTGTAAAACCACTGATACCTACATGATCTCCTGGATTAATCAATTTAGCTGCTTCTTCTGCTGTAGTAATTTTTGCTTGCAATGCTGCGCCTTGCACGCGATCTAAAATGTCGATCATACTACCATCTCCTTTAGTTTGAATGACTTATTCAGCTATCTAACATTTACACACTCTATTCAATTCTTTTATTTCTATTATGAAAGAAATTTCTTAGTTACAAAACTAATCATAGAAATATATGATTAAATCTCTACTCAAAGTGTGATATTTGTTAATTCCCATAAATACTACTCATTTTTCTTGTTATTGTCAACCTTATATGTAAATATATGCATAATAAGCATACAAAACGGAGAATTTTGCAGTGAGTATAACTTTTTGTTATACCCCTTATCTACCTATATCTATAATTGTTGGTGTAGTCCGATTTTTTTCGATATCTTTATTCCTACAAAAAAATCTATTTATGTTTATGCATATCTATTCGTTATATTATTCATAACTAACAGTTATTTGCTTTTATTACTTATAGTTATTTTCATAAGCTATAAAAATATAGAGAAGGTAATGCGCCACTCTCTATACTTTCAATTCTATTTATTTTGTTTTAGTCCGTATGATGGCCATAGCAAATCCCAATAATTGCCACAGGACCATACTTACTTGTTGGCTATATAAAGCATGATCAAAGAGACCACTTATTAGTACAACCACGGCAATAAGAGTCATACCGTATCGGAACGGAATGGCAAGTTGCTTTTGTTTTTGTACATTTCTACTATGCCCCAACAAAATTGCTAGGAACAAGCATAAGGAAATTGGTCCTGTTTCTGCTGCCACTTGCAAATATAAATTATGGGCATGATAAATTATCACAGTCGGATCTTGGATAAAATAATTATAGTCTGGATAGGTCATCCAAAACGCATCCCAACCAATACCAAAAACAGGAAAATCTTCTATCATGTACATAGTGCTATCCCACAATGCCCACCGGAGCATGACTGATGTATCTTGTCCACTGAAGAGGGACCACAATCGACTAGATACTTCCCCATGGTAAAAGAATAATACCAAGGGCACCACCAATAACGCATATAACAGCCTGCGCTCTACACAGATACCGGCTACAAAAACAGCTACTGCTAAACTTAGCCACATACCGCGGGAATAGGTAAGCACTAAGCACAATAACATAACGGCTACAGACAGCACCATCTTGGCTGAGCCATTCCAATCTTTTGCTTTCAGCACTTGCATGGTACCCAGTCCACCAATGGAAATGGTAAAAAGTAAGTATTCTCCTAATAGATTAGGGTTCTGTAATGTTCCATACATACGCCGCATAAGTCCTGGGAAATGGGCATTATCTACCCATTCATGGATATGCTCTGGAGTCATGTAAAAATACTGATACCCAGCACCTAAGCACACAAGGACTCCCGTCATACAAAACAAAGACAAAAATGTTTTCTGTCGTCTTTCAGTATCCATATAATATGTCATCAACCAATAGATACTAGCATACATACCCATATGGTAGAACCAACTCATAGCCGACCATTGCATATTCACAGAATTAACAATGGAAATCCCTGTCCATAGAGTAAATGCGAGAACCGCCCATTGTAGCCAATGTAAGGTTCCAGAAAATCGTTTCCGATCAAATAGTAATGCCAGTACCCCTGCCATGATGACAAGAATATTGCCAACTATGGGTACTAAAGGAATGTACACAGTTGCTCCGCAGAGGAGGTAGACTATCCATTGGTCTACAGATAGCCTACGTAGGGCCTCCATTAGTGCCCCATTTCTTGGGCGAGCCATTGTTGCACATCACCAAGAATGTATAAAGAACCTACCACAGCAATGATATCCCCTTCGCTAGTTATTTTCATAGCATGGTCCAAGCCCTCGTGGATAGTCTTCATAGGATCTGCTTGGACTGGCATTTGTTTTGCCAGTTGCACTGGATCAGTGCCTCGTGGCGTTGGCGCTGGCACAGTTATAACATGATCTTTAGGAGATACTAAATAGCTAATCATAGTGGATATATCTTTATCTTCCAAAATCGATAGCACCACTGTTTTAGATTGTCCTGGATACAGTTCATTGAAGGTCATAGAAAAAGCTTCTGCTCCGCTCGCATTATGAGCCCCATCTAAAATGATTGTCCTGCCATGAACTTTGAAGGTTTCAAACCGTCCCGGCCAAGTAGCACGAGCTAAACCTTCACGGTAGGTTTCTTCACTTACTGCTGGCTCTTTGTCTTTCAAGATTTGCAAGACCCGTGCTGCACAAGCTAAGTTCAACGCTTGATGGATGCCATGCATAGATGTGAAGAGCATATCCTTATGACCCGTTTTATCCTTTACAGTAATCATTTGCCCCATTGGCAAAGCACTACGGCTATCGATAGTAAAATCTTCGTTGAATACATGGCATTTCACGCCTAATGATTTTGCTGTTTCCTTAATCACATCAAGGGCACCCCCTTGGGCTGCCGTTACAAGAGGTACACCTTGTTTGATAATCCCTGCTTTATGGCGAGCAATCTCCTCTACTGTATCCCCACAGTACGCTTGATGATCGATAGTTACATTCGTAATCACTGCCACTTCTGGAGTAATGACATTGGTAGAATCCAACAATCCACCTAAACCAACTTCAATGACAGCATAGTCTACTCCCTGTTCTTGGAAAAATAAAAATGCTGTTGCCGTTAAGATTTCAAATTGTGTGGGTGCTTCCACGCCACGATCCATAATGGTTTTCACAGCATGGCTTACACGTTCAATCAAATCAGCAAAGGCCTCTTCTGTAATACAGGCCGTGTTCACACGCATGCGCTCCGTATAGGATTGAAGGTGCGGGGACGTAAATGTCCCCACTCGAAGACCGCTCATATACAATCCATACGTAATATAGGTAGAAACGGTTCCTTTCCCGTTCGTCCCTGTCACATGGATGGTCTTGTATGTATGTTGTGGATTCCCTAGCTCTTCTAATAATGCCGTAATCCGCTCTAATCCTGGATGAATACCAAAGGAGGCTACCTCTTCTAGGTAGGCAATCGCTTCCGTATAATTCATGATGGATCTCCTTATACTAATGTTTTTAAGAACTCTTCACGTTCGTTCAAAGCTTGTTGTTTTTGTTTATATTCTTCCAATTTTTCTTTTTCTTTCGCTACTACCGCTTCAGGAGCTTTCGCTAAGAATCCTTGGTTGTTCAATTTGCCTTCTAAACGAGCGATTTCTTTCAATACTGTGGCTTGTTCTTTGGCGATACGTTCTTTTTCTTTGTCTGCATCGATTAAATCTTTCAACAACAAGTACACTTCTAAGCCGTTCACCACAGTTACTGTAGCGTTTTCTGGTTTTGGTGCATCCGGTGAAAGTATCGTTACTTTTTCTGCCCAACCTAAGGTATGGAAGTAATCCCCATGTGTTTCCAAAATGCCTTTTAATTCTTCCGTAGCAGGTACTAAGATAACTTCAGAGCGTTTGCCCATTGGTACATTCATTTCTGCACGCATGTTACGGATACCTTTGATGCCGTCCATCATCACATTCATATGCGCCGCTGCAGAGCTGAAACCGTCCATAGATAATGTACTTGGCCATGGAGCGACCATGATGCTCTCCCCTTCATGTGGCAAATGTTGCCAAATATGTTCTGTTACAAATGGCATGAACGGGTGCAATAATTCCATCATATGACGAAGGATAGATACCAACAAGTATTGAACTGTTTGACGGTCACGGCCACCTTCTTTGTTGTATAAACGAGGTTTTGCCAATTCGATGTACCAGTCGCAGTAGGTATTCCAAATAAAGTCATACACAGCACTTGCCGCTTCCCCTAACTCAAATTTATCAAGGTTGTTCGTAATGTTAGTAACAGTTTTATTGTATTCTTCTAGAATCCATTTATCTGCCAATGTGTAGTCTTCTGCACTTGGTACGAAGCTTTCATCAAAACCTTCTAAGTTCATCAACACAAATTTAGAGGCATTCCAAATTTTGTTAGCGAAATTACGGTTTGCTTCCACACGTTCCATATAGAAACGCATATCATTACCCGGTGTATTACCTGTTACCAAGGTAAAACGCAACGCATCGGCACCGTATTCTTCGATGACTTCTAATGGATTGATACCATTGCCCAAGGACTTACTCATTTTACGACCTTGGCTATCACGTACTAACCCATGAATGAATACGTGTTTGAAAGGAATTTCGTCTTTAAATTCTAAGCCCATGAAAATCATACGAGCTACCCAGAAGAAGATGATATCGTAGCCTGTTACCATCACACTAGTTGGGTACCAATGTTTCACTTCCTCTGTGTTGTCAGGCCAACCCATCGTTGCAAACGGCCATAACGCAGAGCTGAACCATGTATCTAATACGTCTGGATCTTGTTCTACTTTGCCATGGCAATGTGGACATTCAGTCAATGTATCTGCTGTAACAATCGTTTCTCCACAATCTTGGCAGTACCACGCAGGAATACGATGACCCCACCACAATTGACGAGAAATACACCAATCACGGATGGATTCTAACCAGTTAGTATATGTTTTAGTGAAACGTTCTGGTACAAATTCAATGGATTTGTCACGTACCACTTCTAAAGCCGGTTTTGCCAATGGTTCCATAGATACAAACCATTGTTTTGATACCATTGGCTCTACTGTTGTGTTACAACGAGAACAATGACCAACACTATGACCATGATCTTCCACTTTTTCTAATAAACCTTGATCCTCTAATTCTGCTACTACTTGTTTACGTGCTAATTCACGAGGCATGTTCACAAAGTGACCTGCTCCTGCATTCATCGTGCCATCTGAGTTCATCACCACGATACTTTCCAAGTTATGGCGTTGTCCCATTTCAAAGTCATTAGGGTCATGAGCTGGTGTAATTTTTACGCAACCAGTACCAAAAGATTGATCTACATATTCATCGGCAATGATTGGGATATGACGATTCACGAATGGAAGCAATAATTCTTTGCCTACTAAATGGGCATAGCGTTCATCATTAGGATTCACCGCTACAGCTACGTCACCAAACATCGTTTCAGGACGAGTTGTGGCTACCGTTAAGAATGTATCTTCTTCGCCAATCACAGGATATTTAATATGCCATAAATGACCATTTTCATCTTCGTGCTCTACTTCGATATCAGATAAAGCTGTCAAACAATTAGGGCACCAGTTAGTGATGCGTTCTCCACGATAGATTAAACCTTTTTCGTACAATGCTACGAATACTTTTAATACTGCTTCATGGTAGCCTTCATCCAAGGTAAACCGCTCTCTCGTCCAGTCACAAGAAGCACCTAAACTACGAATTTGTTTTACGATAGTGCTACCATATGCTTGTTTCCACTCCCATACACGTTTCAAGAACTCTTCACGACCTAAATCATGCCGAGATTTCCCTTCCGTTTTCATAATATTTTCTTCTACTTTTACTTGCGTTGCAATCCCTGCATGGTCTGTACCAGGCATCCACAACACGTTGTAGCCTTGCATACGTTTCGTACGAATCAAAATATCTTGCAATGTATTATCAAGGGCATGACCCATGTGCAATTGACCTGTTACATTTGGTGGCGGTAACACAATACTGAAAGGCTCTTTATTCGTATCTACTTCCTCGTGAAAGTATCCTTTCTCTTCCCAATATGTGTACCATTGTTGTTCAATCTCCTTTGGATTGTAAGTAGTTAAGTTTTTATATTCTTTCATGTGTCCTCCTATTTTGGATATAATAATTATTTTATTAGTTGGTACTTTCTACCTTTATTATTACCAATTCCTTTGATTTTACCGTCTTTCACTAATTCCTGTAATAAGTATCTTGCTCTCGATGCTTGTAATCCCAACAATTCCGCAATATCCTTCGCCTTAAAAAATAGATTCATTTCAGCAAAAATAAGTATTTGCTTTTTTTGTTCATTTTTTATTGTTGTTTTATCGCCGGTCTTGACCGCCGGTCTTATATCGCCACTATCAGAACCATTTCCCTTAACATCAGGATTTATAGCCCCTTTATCGCCGTTTTCATTATTTTTTATCGCCGGTCTTATATCGCCGCTATCAGAACTATTTTCTTTACTATCAGGATTTATAGCCCCTTTATCGCCGTTTTTTACCGCAGTTCTTTTATCATATTCATAGTTCAAATTTTTAAGTACAGCAAAAAAAGAACTTTGAGTGGAACGAAACTCTGGTCGTAAAGATACATCAT
This sequence comes from Veillonella sp. VA142, assembly GCF_003992135.1. Taxonomy (GTDB): domain Bacteria; phylum Bacillota; class Negativicutes; order Veillonellales; family Veillonellaceae; genus F0422. Next base: position 15,338 of record NZ_RQVN01000025.1, read on the forward strand.
ATTCTTCTTGTGACTCGTAAATATCCAACACTTTTTTTAGCCCACTGCCCCGTCGCTCCATTAAGTGCATTCTACTAAATACATCAGCAATCATCGGATTTCTACGTTTAGATGAAATATTTGATAGATTTAATTCTTGAATGAAAGTTCCATCCATCATGCCTCCTGGAGAATATATTTCTAATCTATCATCATACATATCAATATGAACTTCTGATCCTAATTCACCATAATCACGATGAATCAAAGCATTTACCAACACTTCTTGTACCGCTCTCTCAGGATAATCAGGATATTCCACGCGATAGGCATCAACTTTTTTCCAACGCTTTTTAGAATTGGTTTTTACAAAATCTATACTATTTTGTAACAATAACAAAAGACTTCCTTCAAATTCTTTGTCATCAAGGGCCTCTTCTCTACCATTCGTTTTATCAAGTCCATTCCATCTTGTGGCGAACACCCTTGACTGACGAACCAGTGGCTCATCAGCTAATAACGCTCCTGCATTTGTAAGATGATGATCGCTATTAACTAACCCAAAAGATAATAAATCATTATCTCGCAAATCATTACCCGTTCGCTGAAAGTATACAGATTTTAACTTAGAAAATGCAGCTCGTTCTATCGAAATAGTTGTTGATATGGTATCAAACGTTTTATTCATACCTCGTAGAATAAGGCTATTTAGTTGCACACTGCTGGCTGCAACGCTTTCATTTCCGACTCGTATAAAGGCAACCCTATTTCCACTATCTACATAATAATAGGGAGTTTCGTTTCCCTCATACACCTGTAACATAATAACATCTTTATTATCATTCCTGATAATTTCTAAATTAACTCTAGGTGTAGGGTCTAGCCTAGTCTTAATCATCATGCTAATGAATTCAGAATCACCTTTTGCATCATCTAATCCTACTAGCCTATCTTCATCATCGATTCCCCAAATAAGCACTCCGCCTTTTGAATTGGCAAATGCACTAACAGATTTTAGCCAACTTTTAGGTTTATGCCGTTCAAGCTGTACTTTTTTATCGTAAGAACTAGTTTCTCCGATATAGTTTACTAAATCCATAGTTTTCCCTCTTCAAAACATCAAAAAAGACCCCTCGTCCATTAGGACGAAAGGGTCTATACTTCCGCGGTACCACCTAGATTATTGCCGTAGCAATCACTCATTATCGTTAACGCTGATCAGCGGGCACACTTACTCTAGTTCACCATGCCAACTCCGAGGCTACCCTCTCTTTACTACATACATTGTTCCACCAACCCAATGCTCTCTGTGATGCGTTCAAAAGATTTTTCCTCTTCTTAGTTATTATCCATATAGTATTAGTATACGTGAAAGTGTGCAGATTCGCAACCCTCATTACTTTGCAAAGGATACATTCATTTCATCCAAAGACTTCGTCAAGCTAGGGATATAGACTTGCAAAAATAGATCTACTTCTGGCAATTGCATGTCCACCAATCGTTTGTGAATCGTATCAAAAGCTGCATTAAACTCATCGTTGCCAGCCGCTTTTTCTGCAACACACTTCATAAACGCTGACAAGGTATCTGCCGCTTTCACTAGCACTTCGTATTCCTTTGGTATAGATACCAATACTTCTTCATAAGCTGGTTGCACTGGTTCCGGCAACGTATGCCATAAAGTTTCATTCGCCAATTGCTCTACTTCTCCGTAGAGAGCACGCAACTTAGGGTTAAAATATTTCACTGGCGTCGGCATGTCACCCGTGAACACTTCACTCACATCATGATACATGGCTAGCACTGCCAAACGATTCACATCTAACGTACCATTAAAATATGTATTTCGCAGTATTCCTAATTGATGGGCAATCATAGCAGTTTCCAAACTATGGCCTTGTAAATTTTCCACTTCTGTATTGCGCATCAAGCTCCAACGCTGAATATATTTCATGCGCCCTAAGAGGGCAAAAAAATGGCTCTCTTCCATGGTATATTCCTCCTAATGATCCATCTCTATTATACTATCCCCAGCACTTTTGTGGTACTATAACTATATATAGAATACAAATTTAATTTCTAGGAGGATTCATGACAACTCAAAACTCATACCTTGCCCCTGCTACGCTACGTAGTGGTGGCTATGTAGATATACACAATTCTGCCATCACTGTAACCTATGATATGCCTTATTATGCTATCAGCACGAGTCCTTTCAACGGAGGCTTACACCATGTCATGGCTGTGCGCAATCAACAACTCACATTTTTCGTCAACGATGAAAGTGAATTACCAGGTGGGTCCACGTCTGCCTATTTAGCAAAAGAATGCGTACAATTAGACTTGCCAATCCATTTTTGTACCGCCTTATTAACGAGTGCCTCTATGAACCGTCATGCCTATGCATGTCAAACAGAAGGATCTATCATTATAGAAGTAATTGCTACAGCAGGTGTTGAAAAAACAGCACATCGCGCAGGTGATGGCTATACATACTATGAAAAAGATGGCACCTTCCACTCTGGAGGCACCATCAATCTATTAGTATTTACAAATTGTGCCCTCACCGACGGAGCACTTACAAAGTCGTTGCTGACTATCACAGAAGCCAAAACAGTAGCACTCCAATCCAAGGGAATCACTAGCATCCTATCTGGGCAACTAGCTACGGGCACATCCACAGATGGTGTCATCATGACCATCGACCCAAACGGAGAACTCCTCACAGACTCAGGCACGTTCTCTCAATTCGGCGATACCTTGGCAAAAGCAGTGCGTTCCGCCATCGAAAGAGCATTAGAAAATTATATCCATAAGGCAATAGAACCATAATTATATTGCAGTACCATATTTTGTCCAACATGGCTATCTTTAGAAACATCTTTAATAACATACAATTTATACGTGTCCATATATACATAAATGCTGTGAAAGTAAATATTTCCACAGCATTTTGTATAAACATTTTTGTATACAATTAATCTTTTTTAGTGCTAGATTGTAAACCTAACATAGCTTTTAGTTCAGCTACTTCTTGTTGCAAGATAAGTACTTCTTCACTCAGCTTAGCACGAGATTTTGTGATTCGTTTGGCACCGTCTACTTTAATTGAAAAACCAACATTAAACATGCTATGCCCGTTACCTAGTAATGTACCAGCGGACAACATCATATCTTCATTAGGACGATAGTAAGCACCAACGGCAAATGCATGGGAACTTTCATGTTTGCCATAACTAGCCGCTAAGTCCCATTTCGCATCTGGGTCGAAATCTATTGGATGTAATCCAGCTAATGCGGCCGCTCCAGCTCCCACTGTATCAATTCTTGATCCTAGTGTATCTATTCTTGAATCCACCGTATCTATTCTTGAGCCCAGAGCATTTATACTTGTGTTAATACCTTTAACTTGTTCATCAGCATGATTTACCACTCGCTTTAATTGTGCTACGTTCACCGCATCTGTATCCTCGGAGCCGGCTGCAAGTGAGGTAATCCGACGAGTTACAATAGTACCATCACCAATAGAAACAGCGGCATTCGTCGGTTTCCATGTGGAAGATGTGTCAGAAGAAGCGGTGCCAGTAGACCAATCATAGCCAGAAGCTTCCTTAGTCAGATCTCGACTAGAAACGGAGTTAGCACCTAAGGCAATACCGCCGTCCACTGTGACATTGGCATCGTTACCAATGGCTACACTATTACTAGCAGTGGTTCCAGTTTCCTTTGTAGCAGAACCAATGATAATAGAATTATGAGTACCTGTGGCTTTACGATTCGTACCGATGATAGTGGTGCCAATTACATTAGAAGCAGTATTGTTAAAGCCAACTACAAAGTTGTCTGCAGCACCAGCTGCTTCTGTACCAGTCACCGTATTATTAACACCAATCATAGCAGTGCGCAACGTATAATCAGCTTTATTTCCTCCGCCAATAGCAAGAGTAGCACCACCAGAATTACTATCCTTAACCAGTTTTCTTAGAACCTTGGACATGTCTGTCACAGAATCGGGACCTCCAAAACCACTAACTAATGGGGATAGATTAATATCTGTAATAGAATTGGTGATTTCATTACCTGCGCCAAAGACTAAGGTGCCATTACTATTGGCTGTTTTATTCGCTACGCCTACGATGGCATTTGCAATACCAGCGCTTGTATTCGTAGTTGTTGCTGATTCAATGGAGTTCAAGGTACCATTGATGGTAGCGCCAAAGTTTTTAGGTGCTTTACTAGCATCATTTCTATCATAGTCACTAGAAATTACGTTAAGAGCCCCTGTACTAGTGGCTACAGTTCCGTTCGTAAAACTATTTGCACCAACAGTTGTAGAATAGACACCTGCCCCTGTAGGCTTGATAGTACGTTGAGACTCCGTACTTACCTCAATATCGCCAATTTTACCACGATAATTATGAGACCCAATCATAGTGCCACCAGTACGAACATAGGTATTATTACCTATCGCAACACCAGTAACGACTCTATCTGGGCTTTTTGGAAGGCTGCCAAAACCAAATTTATCAAAATCCGTTTGTTTAAAAGCAAATACTTTATCTAATCTATTAGCGGTATTTTCTACAAGAGCATATTTACCAATCGCTATCGAGCCAGATTGGTCATGGTGATTCCAAGTATTAGCTTTTTCGCCAATCGCAATGTCTCCATCAATATTCTTAGATCCAGAACGACCAGAGTAGTATACATAAGCACCTTTACCAATGGCAACCACACCTTCATGGCCGGCAATAGTGCCGGCGCCAATAGCGATACCAGGACCTTCTCCGGCTGGATTTGTTGCCGGGCTCGCACATACCGGACTAGCACACACAGAAATTATTGCCCAAAGAGTGGATAGTTGTAATACATGTCTAGATTGCACAACAAAATTCCTCCTTATACACACTCACCTTTATGCATATTTTTATGCATTCATGTACTTCTATTGTACAGAAAAATAAAAGTGTTGTGCACCCCTAAGTAGTGCTACCCCCCCCGATTTCCACGAATTGTATATATTTATAAGTAACACTACACATCATTGACACATATCTTTATGCAGTTTGGAGGGCTAGACTTGTGCAACGGTTACTTATCGTTTTTAACACTTTCAACCATCTAATATCTAGCAAATATCCGTTCTAAGTCTTCTCGACTTCGTTCCCTCTGCAATGCTAACATCAACAAGATTCTAGCTTTTACAGGGGACAAGGAATCGCTAACAATCAATCCCTCTTTTATATCTGATGAATTACTGGACACAATACCATTTCCAATGCGAGATGATCGTACTTTGGGAATGGTAATTTTTTTGAGCGTATCTCGTACACCCTGTGGTAAGGTACCGTGTCCAAAACCACCCACAATTAACCCTTGGGATTGCCTTGCTACCATAGTGAGTATTTCTGTATCCATACCTCCATAGAGATTTACAATTCCTACAGATGGCAATTCCACTTCCTCACGCAAGATAAATTCGCTGTCCTTCGTGTGTGTGCGACAAGGTGCATAATACAAATACACCTTTCCATTTTGCACACAGCCCATATGTCCAAGCTGCGCATTTCCGAAGGTTCCTACCTCCGTAGTGTGTAACTTAGCTACTTCACGAGCACTATCGATGTAACCATTCATGACAACCAATACACCTTGGCCTTTTGCACTTTCACTGCGAGCCACTTGTACCGCTTGCAATAAATTTACTGGACCATCTGCACTAAGCGCTGTAGCAGGTCTCATAGATCCTGTCATAACAACAGGGATATCTACATCCACGGTCAAATGTAAAAAGTATGCCGTCTCTTCCATTGTATCTGTACCATGGGTGATAACAATACCTCCGATATCATCGCGCTTGGCTATGTCATTGATAAGTAGAGCCAACCGTACCCAACGATAGGGACTCATCTCCGAACTATCGATATTGGAAAATTGAATACTTTCAAAGGGCCCATACCTTTCTAACGTAGGCACAGCTTGTATCAATTCTTCCACTCCAATCGATCCAGCTCTATATTCAGTAAGGGCACTAGCACCATTCCCGGTGCCCGCAATAGTACCACCAGTTCCTATTATCATAATTTTTTTTACATTCATACAGTATCCTCCTCGCACATCAGCATCTTTATTATACCATTCTACTCCTTAAAAGTATCTACACCTATACTACAAAAATCTATTCTACAGCGCATACGTTCATCACATGTATCCATCGTATTTTCGCATCATGTATTGACCCTATTCCTAGAAAAGAGTATAGTTAATTTATCAATACCATACATTATACTAGAGAGGTAAAGACTATGACAGACACAACATATACAACCAATGTCATGCATTGGTTCCGACAAATCAGCCAAATTCCTCGTGAATCTGGTAACGAACAAGGCATTAGTGATTTTTTAATGCAATTTGCCAAAGATAGAGGGTTAGACGCAGAGCAAGATGAAGAGCGCAATGTCATCATCCGCGCTAATGCCACACCAGGCTATGAACAAAATCCTCCAATCATTTTACAAGGCCACATCGATATGGTGGCAGAAAAATCTGCTACCTCTACTCATGACTTTGCCAAAGATCCTATTGAACTTATCGAAGAAGGCGAATGGTTACACGCCAACGAAACCACATTAGGAGCCGACAATGGCATCGCTGTAGCAATGGCACTAGCTGTTCTTGATGACCCAACCATTCCTCATGGACCACTAGAATGCTTATTTACAACGAACGAAGAAACTGGTATGAACGGAGCTATGGTCGTAAAAGGTGAGCGTCTACACGGAACCTATTTACTCAACATCGATACAGAACAAGAACATGAATTTATCGTCGCTTGTGCTGGTGGTTGTCGTTTAGACCTTACACTAGAGACTTCCCCTGTCTCGACACCAGCTGGTCTAACAGCCTTTCACATCGCAGTTGATGGATTACATGGTGGTCATTCTGGCATCGAAATTGGTAGCCAATTTGGCAATGCCTTAACAATCTTAGGCCGATTACTCCATGAAGCAAATCATACAACATCTATTTACATCAGTCATTTTGCAGGCGGTTCGAAACACAATGCAATACCACGTACAGCAGAAGCTACTTTCTTATGCGAAACCAAACATGTGGAATCTATGCAACGTCAACTGTCTGAAACTATCGACATGATTCGTCATGAACTTGTACCACAAGATCCAGATTTCCAAGTTCATATCACTCCTTGCGATACGCCTAGTACTATCTTCGCCCCTACACAATCGCAAGCATTACTCCAATTCTTGTATTTAGCCCCACATGGCGTATTTGGAATGAGTAAAAAGTTAGACGGTCTCGTAGAAACAAGTAATAACATTGCCATCGTAGAAGATCATGCGACACACATCGACGTGTTAATCTCTGTTCGTAGCTTGACAATGAGCCAATTAGCCTATCTACGAGATCGCATTATGACACTAGCAACCCTTCATGGATTCACCGCTTCGGAACAAGGTCGTTATCCAGCATGGGAGTACGAGCGTGGCAGTCAACTAGAAGAACAAGCTGTCGCACTTTATAAAGAAGTCATCGGTATCGACCCATATGTAACAGCCGTTCATGCTGGCCTTGAATGTGGCCTACTAAAAGCACAATTACCAAACACACAAATGTTGAGCTTTGGTCCCACAATTTTAGGTGCCCACACGCCAAAAGAACGATTACACTTACCATCCGTAACAACTGTGTCCAAATTCTTATTAACCTTGTTGGAAAAATTACAATAGCATTATATACAAAGGGGCTGTAACAAAATGTACTTTTTTACATTTTCGTTACGGTCCCTTTTGCATGCAGAAACTACCAAACTTCTTGAG
>NZ_RQVN01000026.1 GCF_003992135.1 Veillonella sp. VA142
CCTCATTATTCTGCCAAAAAGAAATTGCGTAAGCCTAGAAAACAAGCCATTTACATAGGCTTATTTAAGTGCGCCTAAAAACGGAAAAACTACCAAGATATCTTGTGATAGTATTATCTCAAGAAGCTTGGTAGTTTCTGCATGCAAAAGGGACCGTAACGAAAATGTAAAAAAGTACATTTTGTTACAGCCCCCTCACCTTACAAATCAATCTTATTAGATTGTATAGCCTTTTACATTGTGTAGCACTTTGAGCAGCAAGCCTTGTAAAACTCGCATTTCCTCTGGTTTTAACCCAATTGTCGATTCAATCAATCCAGGAATATGGCGAACCTTTTTCTGTAGAGATTGGCCTTTAGCCGTTAAGGTAATCACCATAGAACGTTCATCATTTTTTAATCGTTCACGCAAGATTAAGCCTTTTAACTCTAGTTTTCGTAACAATGGTGTTAATGTACCAGAATCCAAGAAAAGCCGTTCCCCAATCGCTTTTAAGTTCACAGTTTTCAATTCCCAAATAACTGACATAGCTAAATATTGTGTATAGGTCAATCCAAACTTAGTCAATTCTGGTTGGCAAGCCCGAAATACTTCTTTCGTTGCTGCATACAAAGGAAACCCTATATGGGCTTCTACATCTAATTTTTCCTTCTCTTTTTTCACGTTAAATTCCCCACTCTTTTAAAACTTACACTGAAAAATGTCGATCAATAACATCCTGCAATGTTAAACTTTGCATATACTCTCGTAAATGATTCTGTAAATGCTCCCATAATGGTAATGTACGGCATCCTTTGCTCATTGGACATGTGTTCACTTCTTCCTCTAAACAAGCCACAACGGCAATGGAGTCTTCAGTAGCCGCTAGAATATCATAAACTGTATAGTCTTTTGGCTCCTTCGTTAACTGGTAGCCACCGTATTTACCACGCACACTTTTTACATAGCCTGCAGCCCCTAATCGTGCTACAATACCTTCTAAATATTTATCAGAAATGTTTTGACGAGCCGCCATTTCGCGGATAGAAACATTGCGATCTACGCTATGTTCTGCTAAGTCCACTAACACGCGTAGGGCGTATCGACCTTTAGTAGAAATTTTCATAAGTAATACCTCTTCACAAGTAGGATTTATTTCTTTTTCTATTATATCTATAACAACGAAATTTGTCTATATAGATTATGTACATATTGGGTACACAAAATGCATACCTACCACCCATTATACGCATGTATACAACACTCTTATGCAAGTTTACACATATTGAAAACCATTATCTACTCTTAGAATACTTTTAGCTGACTTATTAGATTTTATTATATGATTATCTGTCTTTTATAATTTTTTTGAATATATTATGTCAAAAACTCTATCCTAACTAATAAGTCTATGCTACAATAAAAGAGAACTTTTATTTAATTACATAGGAGGTCCACCATGTTAGAACGAGTATTCGCACTGAAAGAGCGAAACACTACGATCCGTACAGAAGTCCTTGCAGGGCTCACTACTTTCATTACCATGGCATACATTTTGCTGTTAGCACCTAACTTGCTAAGCTTAGCGGGTATGGATAAAGATGCCGTATTAATTGCTACAGCCTTAGGGGGCGGTTTAGTCACTATTACCATGGGCCTATTTGTTAATTATCCTATCGCCTTAGCACCTGGCGTTGGTCTGCTTGCTTTCTATTCTTTCACCGTTGTTCTCGGTATGGGATTGACCTGGCAAACTGCATTAGGTGCTGTATTTATTTCTGGTCTTGTATTCCTTGTACTGACATTGACAAAAATTCGTCAACTCATCATTGAGGCCATTCCTTCTTCTTTAAAAATCGCCATTACAGTAGGTATTGGTTTATTCATTTGTATCATTGGTTTAAAACTATCTGGTCTTATGACCATCGCTTTATCCTTACAACCTGGTACATTAAATGATATTGTGACTGCCAAAGGTCATGGGGCTCCTGCCGCATCAGAAACCTTATTGACATTAGGTAACTTAGGCAATCCAGAAGTGCTCTTATCTCTGTTCTCTTTGTTCTTCTCTGCGGCTTTGATGGCGCGTCGTGTAACAGGTTCCCTATTAATTGGTGTTATTGTTACCTCCATTTTAGCCTATGCTACCGGCATCGCTAGCTTACCAGATACTTTTAGTGTTATGGCTATTCCTGATTTTAGTAAAATTGCTTTCATGGATTTAGATATTTCTTCAGCGTTCCATGTAGGCCTTGTAACAATTATTTTCTCTTTCACCTTTGTTGAATTATTCGACTCCATGGGCACCTTAATTGCTACCGCTTCTAAAGCCGGTATTGCGGATCCTAAAAAAGGCGAATTCCCAGGTCTTGGCAAAGCGATGATTGTGGATTCCCTCGGTGTAAGCTTTGGTGCTATGCTTGGTTCTAGTACTATCACAGCCTTCGTTGAAAGTGCCGCTGGTGTTGGTGCTGGTGGTCGTACAGGCCTCACTGCTGTCACTTGTGGTATCATGTTCATCCTTTGCTTATTCTTTGCTCCTTTAATCGCGCTAGTTCCCAATGCAGCTACAGCACCTGTACTTATCTTAGTAGGTGCTTTGATGATGGAAGCCATCCGTGAAATTAATTTCTCCGACTGGACAGAAGGATTCCCTGCCTACTTAGTTATCGTATTAATGCCATTTACATATAGCATTGCCAACGGTGTAGCAGCAGGTCTCATCGTGTATCCGTTGATGAAATTGATCACTGGCCGTCATAAAGATGTACACTGGTTTATGTACGTACTAGGAGCTATCGTATTGGCTAAATATATATTCTTTGAATAATTGAATACGTACTTTGTAAAGTTATTAAAAAGGACTGTACTACATGTACCCAATACATGTGTTACAGTCCTTTTGTTATGTTTATTGACCTATTCTACAACATCCGAATTATAGGGCATAATGAGTTGTTTTGAATAGCCATGGAACTCGTTACATACTATGATTATTGAACTTTAAAATTGTTTTAAAATAACTAGAAGGTAAATTACAGCATATCGTCTTCATACACTGCTTCTTCAAAGAACAATGGTAATACATCATCACCATATTCGTTCATATCGCGACCTGTTTTAGAGAATACCACAGATGCGGCAAAACGCATTAACTCTGCTTCGTTCTCTGGATTATTCACAAATTCTTCAATAATTTTGTCCATATCTAAATGGCGTTTCATAATGAATCTCGCCAATTTGCGACGATTCACTGGGTCATTCACCAACTCATCTACATCGATAATGTATTCTGGCATTTTAATGGCAATATGCGTGTGGATTCCGTCTTCTTTCATGATAACCTCCTACATCGTACGCCCTATCGTAGGGCTATGCTTATATACTAACAAATATTATAGTCCATAGCAATTACATAACCACTTGTACCCATTCTTCAACTTTCATAGTAAACTACCAAAATCGCTCATAACCCTAAGTACATCTAGTCACTTCCTGTACTCCTTATACATACATGTATATATGCCTATAGGTTCGCTATGCACTGCACTCGCTCTTGTAATCTAGCATCATCGGTAAACACCGTATCTAAACACAGTCCATGGGCAGGTGCTGTTTTCCCGATTAATTGTCTATTCTCACCAGCAATGATGCGTGGCACGTCCTCTGGGTGAAAGCGGCCTAAGCCTACATCTACCAAGAATCCCGCCATATTCCGCACCATATGATACACAAATCCATCTCCGAGGACATGTATTCTGACAGTCGTTCCCTCTTGGATAACTTTCACAGCATACATGGTTTTCACTGGATCTTGTACCGTCGTATTATGGCCTTTGAAAGTACTAAAATTATGTGTCCCTTCTAGGGCTTGTGCCGCTCGCTTCATGACTTCTATATCCAAAGATTTACGCACATGGTAGGCATAGCGCAATTGTAGTGGGTCTACCACAGCATCATTGTGAATAGTATAGATATATTCCTTCCCTTTCACATAGTTCCGTGGATTCCAATCCGCTGACAGCTCCTGTGCCTCACGGACTACGATATACGGTGGCATATGAGCAATGAGAGCACGCATCAGATTGTCTACGGGAATCTTGCCGGTCGTAGTGAAAGCCACTACTTGCCCTCTAGCATGGACCCCTGCATCCGTCCGAGAGGATCCGTAAATCGTAATAGGTTCATTGCACACCTTAGATAAAGCCTCTTCTAGATAGCCTTGCACGGTAGGCCCATTCTGTTGCCGCTGATACCCACAGAGATCTGTTCCATCATAGGCAACGATAAGCTGTATCGTTCTTGTCATATACCAAATCCCCAGCGCAATACAGCTAGCACAATACTCACCAAGACAACGGCTCCAACACCGTATGTATCTAATGAACTATATTGTAGTTCTTTCAAACGGGTCCGACCCTCTCCACCTCGGTAACAACGAGACTCCATGGCCACTGCCAATTCATCGGCACGGCGGAAGGCACTAATAAACAATGGCACTAGTAAAGGCACCATATTTTTAGCTCGTTTTAGTAAGGAGCCTGTAGTAAAGTCAGCACCACGGGATTCTTGGGCTTTCATAATGCGATCCGTTTCCTCTAACAAGGTCGGAATAAATCGTAAAGCAATGGTCATCATCATAGCCAATTCATGGGCTGGCACACCAACACGTTTCCATGGATTTAGAAGTCTTTCAATACCGTCTGTCAATCGGATAGGGGACGTAGTATACGTCAACAAGGAAGAGAACACGATTAAGAAAATCAATCGACCCGCCATGAGACCGCCCAAATTAAGGCCTTCTCGACTGATGTGTAACCAACCATAGGTAAATAGGTATTCTCCCGGTGTGGTAAATACGTGAATAGCCAAGGTGAATACGATGATGATCCACAATGGTTTAATGGATAGCCACACCAATCGCACTGGCAAGCGAGACAAGCCTAAGCACCCGAAAGTGAAGGCCGCCACAATGCTATAAGTCACCAAACTATCTGCAAAGAAGATTGCAATGATGAAGATCATAGTGGCTATAATCTTAGCCCGTGGATCCATGCGGTGGAGTAAAGAATCCCCTGGAAAGTACTGACCGATGGTAATATTACTTAGCATGGTGCACCTCCTTGAGATACTCGTAAATATCTGCTACTGCCTCATGAACATGAACACGGTCGATATTCACTGGAATGTTTCGTTCTGCCAAAGCTTGCAAAGTTTGCGACAATGGCGGTACATCCACGCCAGCCGATTGTAATTGTTCACGGTCATTATGGAAAATCTCAATAGGGTTCCCATCCAATAAGACTTGCCCTTGATGCATCACAATCAATCGGTTCGCCATACGAGAAATATCTTCCATATTATGAGATACAAGGATAACAGTAATACCTTTTTCCTTGTGCAATTTTACAATTTCTCCAAAGATTTCTTCTCGTCCAAATGGATCCAACCCTGCAGAAGGCTCGTCGAGGATTAAATAATCTGGGTCTAAGGCAATGACCCCTGCAATGGCCACACGGCGCATTTGTCCACCCGACAAATGGAAGGGAGACCGCTCTGTATAGGTGTCATAATCTAAGCCTACAAATTGCATAGCTTCTCGCACACGGCGATCTACTTCCGCCTCATCAAAGCCCAGATTTTTAGGGCCAAAGGCAATGTCTTTGGCAATGGTTTCCTCGAAGAGTTGATGCTCTGGGTATTGAAATACCATACCCACTTTATGACGTGTTTGTTTGACTGTTTCTGTTTTACCTACTAGGTCCACCCCATTGACTGTTACGGTACCTGAGGTAGGATGCAATAAACCATTTAAATGTTGAACTAAGGTGGATTTACCAGACCCTGTATGACCGATGATGCCTACAAACTCACCTTCGTGAATGGTCAAGTTCACATCATGCAAGGCTGTTTTTTCAAAAGGTGTCCCCTGTCCATAGGTGTAGGTTACATGTTCTAATTGAATTGACATATGGCCTCCCCTAATTCTTCATTGGTGGTAATGCCATTTGGCATAGGTACCCCTTTTTCTTGTAAGCGCACTGCAATTTCTGATGGCACTGGCACATCTAGACCGAGGCCTTTTAAGGTGTCTACATTCATAAACACATCTTTCGGTGCCCCTTCATCGATGACCTTACCTTGTTTCATCACAATAATGCGATCAGCCAAGGCTGCTTCTTCCATAAAGTGCGTAATATATACGATAGTGATACCCTCTTCCTTATTAAGACGGTACACCGTATCCATAACTTCTTTGCGCCCTTTTGGATCAAGCATAGCTGTTGGCTCATCTAAAATGATACATTTAGGTTTCATCGCTAATACACCGGCAATGGCGATGCGTTGCTTTTGTCCACCTGATAATAGATGAGGTCCATGTAACGCATAGTCTGACATATTCACAGCTGCTAATGCGGCATCCACACGTTCTCGAATTTCAGGAGCTGGAACCCCTAAGTTTTCTGGACCAAAGGCCACGTCTTCTTCCACAATGGCTGCCACGATTTGGTTATCTGGATTTTGAAATACCATGCCCACATTTTGGCGAATATTCCAAATTAAATGCTCTTCTTTTGTATCCATTCCTAAAACGGTAACGGTACCAGATGTAGGTTGCAATAGGACATTAAAATGTTTAGCAAGCGTACTTTTACCACTCCCATTTGTCCCGATAATGCTGACAAACTCACCTTCATGAATGTGAACACTCACATCCTGCAAGGCATGTACCTCACGGCCCATTTCGTCTTGGTATACATGACTCATATGGTCCGTACTGATCATAACTTGTTTCATCTTATTTTTAGTTTCCTCTCTACGTAAGTACAATTGTTACTTCGTATTATAATCTACTTCATTATACCTTGTAGATAGGTTTAGGACAATAGGCAGCCTATGTTATGTCTAGGTGGTTACAATATTTTATTGTTTGAAAGCAATATGACGATAACTTGTGAAAGTCAACCATTTAGCGAATGTCTCATTAAGATTCTTGGATGCCTCAATATCTGCTATAAACCTGGAGTATTCTTCTGCAGATTGCACTTGAATACCAAAGCCACGACCGTTTAGTAATGGCACCCCTTGGTAGGTATACTCACGCAATGGAGCAATGGCTGTGATCACACCATCTCGTACGGAAATATAGACTTTGTCACGTAAAATTAAGATATCGAATGTACTTGGATATTGGTAACTATCTCCTGTAAGCGGAATCGTATCTCCCACATGGTATGTGGCACATTCAGGTCTTACTTTATCTACTGTCAACCCTTCCACATCGTAATAGAACTCTTCAAAAATATCACCACGACCATGAACGGAATCCCCGATAAATGTATATAGCTCTTCTCCTTTATCGAGGGTATCTTGGATAACACCGCAGGCTGCCGTCATATGACTGACACGGTCGATAAGGATGAACTCGCCCAATGTCTTATGCTTCGTAAAAGTATCTACCACAATTGGCTCTTGCAAAGTCAATACGCAACGAGCAATTTCATTTTTGCTCAATCTATCACGTTCCACATGATCTCCCGTGTTCACATCGACAGCATACCGGATTTTGCTCACTACCCCAGATACTAGTTTTGTACCTGCCATGATAAGGTATTCTCTACCTTCTTGTAAGGTGGTGTCATCCATCCATAGTAACGTCGTTTCTAGTTTTGCGCTAACCTGTAACTCTGTGTTATTCACAATAACGCAACCACGAGATACGTCTACTTCACGGTCTAATTGGATAGTCACCGCTTCCCCTGTATGAATTTCCTCAACAGAGTCAAATCCTCGAATTAAAGATTTCACCACTGCCGTTTCTCCGCTTGGCAATACGCACACTGTGTCATTCACACGAAGAGTACCGCTTTCTACTTGGCCTTGGAATCCTCTAAACGTATGGTCCGGACGAGATACACGTTGTACTGGTAAATAAAAACCTTCTTCTTCAAAGGCTTGGATATCCACTGTTTCTAAATGGCCGAGTAAGGTATTCCCCTTATACCAAGGCATGTGTGGAGAATGAACGGTAATATTATCTCCCTCTGTAGCGGATACAGGGATGATAGCAATGTTCGCTAATTGTAATTCTTGTTGTAATGCTTGGATATCTGCTTGGATATCTTGGAAGCGACTTTCACTATAGTCCACTAGATCCATTTTATTCACTGCAAAGATGAAATGTTGGATACCCATTAAGGCACAGATACGAGCATGACGACGGGTTTGCACCAACACACCTTGCTTCGCATCCACTAGAATGATTGCCAAATCTGCAAAGGAGGCCCCTACCGCCATATTGCGCGTATATTCTTCATGACCTGGTGTGTCCGCCACGATAAAGCTGCGGTGGTCCGTTGTAAAATAACGGTATGCCACGTCAATAGTGATACCTTGCTCACGCTCTGCCATCAAACCGTCTAGCAACAAGGAATAGTCAATTTTGCCTCCACGGCTACCTACCTTACTTTCTAATTCAAGGGCTTCCTTTTGGTCTGCATATAATAATTTGGAATCGTATAAGATATGTCCAATCAATGTAGATTTTCCGTCATCTACACTGCCACATGTAATGAATTTCAATAAACTTTTCATTAGAAATAGCCCTCCCGTTTACGTCGTTCCATGCTACCTGCCGCTTCACTGTCGATGACCCGTGTAGTTCGTTCAGAGGATACGGCACTCAATGTTTCTTCGATGATTTCATCTAAGGTAGTTGCATTCGATTCAATACCACCTGTTAATGGATAGCATCCTAAGGTGCGGAATCGCACTAATTTATTCTCTACCGTTTCGCCCTCGCGCAAGCGGAATCGTTCATCATCGACCATGATTAAGTTTCCATCTCGCTCTACTACAGGTCGTTCTGCTGCAAAGTACAATGGCACAATGTCGATATTTTCCCGTTTGATATATTGCCAAATATCTGTTTCTGTCCAGTTAGAGATTGGGAATACACGCATGCTTTCCCCTTTGTTGATTTTTGTATTAAATAGTTTCCACATTTCCGGACGTTGGTTCTTTGGATCCCACGCATGTTGTTCATTTCTGAAAGAAAAAATACGTTCCTTGGCACGGGATTTTTCTTCATCTCTACGACCGCCCCCAAAGGCTGCATCAAAGCCGTATTTATCTAACGCTTGTTTTAAAGCTTGTGTTTTCATAATATCTGTGTAGGCTGCACCAGAGTCGAATGGATTAATACCACGATCTACTCCGTCCTGATTGATGTACTCTAGCATTTCAATACCTAGTTTCTTTGCCACATTGTCACGAAACTCAATCATCTCTTTGAACTTCCAAGTGGTGTTCACATGTAAAAATGGGAACGGTGGTTTTGCTGGATAAAAGGCTTTCATTGCTAAATGCAGCATCACCGAACTATCTTTCCCAATAGAGTATAGCATCACTGGGTTTTCACATTGTGCGGCTACCTCGCGAATAATATATATAGCTTCCGCTTCTAATTCATCTAAATGAGAGAATTGACTCATATTAACCTCCTTAATAGGCATTACTTTCTTTTGCATTGACCGTAATTCGCTGTACAGTTCCATCTACTTTCGTAATATCCCAATGTAACAAATGATCTTCTGTACGCACCACCATAGTAGCACCTTTACCACCCATATCCTCTCCTAGGAAAAAGGAAATGGCTCCTACCGGGCACTCTTTCACACAAGACACGCAGCCCCAACAATCAGAGGGATAGGCAATGTAGGCTTTCCTCGCCTCATCTTTGTAGATCAACGTCCCTGGGCATACTTGTTGGCACCTACCACAACCGATGCAAGTATCCTTATTAATTTGTATGCTCATAAGTATCCCCCTTTTCCACTAGTGGCCGTTGAAAGACCTGAAATTCTCCATCCTTATATATGGAATTTACATACACCAATCCCTCATTACTACAATTCGGGTAATCACCATGTTCTCCAAAGCTATGCCAACGGGTTTCCTTACGCCCTCCTAAATGCGCTACTAAAGCTTGTGCTACCACAATGCGATCTCGCAATTCATAGAGGTAGGACAATTCATGTAACGTATTGGCTTGTAATTGTTCTACATCTTTGGCTAAAGCTTGCAATTTTGATTTCGCCACACCTAAGCTTTCCTCTGTGTATCTGTAGGCTTCGCTAATACCCCCGGCATAGACATCCATGATGTCCTGCAATCGTTGTTCCTGTGCTTCAATACGTGCTAATGCAGAACTCTCGCTAGCCAGTACAGCACCATCATTAGTGTGGACTAGTTCGGCGCCAATGTTCGTGCTGTTTTGTACAACACTATCGTTAGATCTGGTTTGTGTAAAATCATCATTACTACCAATTTGCACAGTATATCGTTTCACGATAGCATCAATTGTTTCCTTATACCACGCTTCCCGTTCTACAGACGGTACTTCACCTTGATCTTGGTATCGTCGTACAATCTCATCTCCTGCAATTTCTCCTTCTGCTAAGGCTCCTGTGACATATTTTTGAGGTGCTCCTCCTGCTACATCACCGGCAGCAAATAGGTTAGTGATGGTCGTTTCTCGATGGGTATCAACCCAGTAACCACTCGCCGTATGACCTCCTACAATATAAGGTTCTGTACCTTCAATTTCTACATTTTCTGTAGCTGGACCATGACCACGTTCTACCCAACGCAACGTTTGGCTTGGTGCCATGTTGAGGTAGGCTTTCAGCAAATCTTGCTCTTGGTCTGGAGAAATCCCCTTCGTCCCTAAATAGCACGGCCCTCTGCCTTCCACCTGTTCCTGTACGGTACCGTATACGCGTTGCGAAGTAGTGATACCATATACACTTTCATAGTTCTCGCCAAGACCATTGATTTGTTTCGCTCCTACCCCTTGGGCGATAGTCCCGGTAGGTGCGATAGTATCTTTACAACGAAGGGCAATGAACCGCATCTCTAAGGTGGTCATCTCCGCCCCTTGCAAGATACCCATAGCATAGCCTGCTCCTGTATTAAACGGGGAATACCACATTTTATGACGGGAGAACCCCGGATTATTCGGCTTATAAATACCAGAAGCACCGCCAGTAGCACAAATCACATATGTCGCTTCAATCTCATAGATGGTACCCGTCTCCTTATGAAAGCCCATAGCTCCATAGATACGATTATCTTTCACAATATAGTCGGTGATGACCAACTGATTGATAATTTGACAATTCTCCAACGATTCCACAGCACTGGCCAAAATAGGCTTAATATTTTCACCATTAATTTTGATGTTTCGATTCCCACGAGCTACGTAATTACCTTGGTCATCTTTCAAAATCACCAACCCTAATCGTTCTAGCTCATGGACTGTTCCATTCACTCGTTCGCACATCGTACGCAACAAGTCATCTCGCACAA
This sequence comes from Veillonella sp. VA142, assembly GCF_003992135.1. Lineage (GTDB taxonomy): Bacteria > Bacillota > Negativicutes > Veillonellales > Veillonellaceae > F0422. Next base: position 11,350 of record NZ_RQVN01000026.1, read on the forward strand.
TGCCCTCCGCATCCTTCGTGGCATAATCCACGTAATCTTGGACTGTACGATTTGGCAAAATATAACAATTAATAGCATTTACCCCTGCTGCCAAACAGCCACTTCGTTTAATATATGCCTTTTCTGCCACAATGATGCGAGCATCGCTGGCTTTTCCTATCGTTAACGCTGCATAACAACCGGCCGTCCCTCCGCCGATAATCAGCACATCTGTACGCAGTCGCTCTTTCTTTCCTAACATCCTATACACCCTTTCTTTCCTGTGTATATACCCTTGTATATATTGTTTCTGTTCTATCTATACCTTCTAAAATATACTAGTAGTTATTTCCATATCCGCTATACCTTCTAATCATTTCATACGCATTTGATATATATGTCCTGACATCCTTGTATCCTACACTACAGATAGCTAACTAATATCATCTATCTTCATTACTACCATACCTAATAGATTTCTAAATATAGAACAAGCTACTTGTATTCATACCTTCGTTTTCTACTAGATACGTGTCGGTCTCATCGTAAATACAAATCCTTGAAATCAACACATCCACCGCATCACCTACTTTGAAAGCATGTCCATCGATGGTATGATTCGCCACCAACACTAACTCACCAACGCAAACCGTCACTTCCAAGCGATTGCCTTTGAACAAAATATGTTCAATGTGACCTAGTTCCACCACGCTACGATAGCGGTGCAATGATCCTTGGGGATGAATGCTGATATATTCTGGTCGAATTAAGGCTTCTTTTACATTGTTGATTTTCTGAAAGCCTTTTAACACGTCATACCCTTCTACAACAGAAGACTTACCTAAGAACTTTGCCACAAAAGGAGTCTTAGGATTACAGTAAATCTCCTGAGGCGTTCCCACTTGTTCAATACGACCTTTGTTAGTCACCACAATTTGATCTGCCATTTCTAAGGCCTCCTCTTGGTCGTGCGTGACAAAGATGGTAGTAATCCCAATTTGCTGAATCGTATGACGCAACCACATGCGAAGTTCTTCCTTTACCTTCGCATCGATGGCTGCGAAAGGTTCGTCTAAAAGCAATACATCTGGATTCGGTGCCAGCGCTCTGGCAAAAGCAACCCGTTGTCGTTGTCCCCCAGATAATTGGCTCGGATATCTATCTTCTAGTCCACTAAGTCCGATGAGATCGATGAGCTCCGTCACACGATGATGAATTTCCTCCTTGCCCACTTTCTTCACGGTCAATCCAAAGGCAATATTATCAAACACCGTCATATAGCGAAACAAGGCATAACTTTGAAACAAAAAACCAATCCCTCTGTCTGCAGGTGCCACAGTATTGACCCGTGTACCATTGATATAAATATCGCCTTCATCAGGTGTTTCTAAACCAGCAATCATCCGCAGTATAGTCGTCTTCCCACTTCCACTAGGTCCTAAGAGGGCTACCAAGCTGCCCTTCTCAATAGACAAGGACACATCTTTCGACGCCTGAAAGTCCCCATAATTTTTATATATATTCGATAAACTAACGTACATGCATTTCCTCCCTCTACCTGTATCGATGACAATTCGTATCGTTGACTACTCTTGACCTACGGTATCATTGACTTTCCTCTCCGGTGCCTCGCTCTATCATTAACTTGCTTTATCGATAGCTAGCTTTATGCGCTGCATAGGTGCGCAAACCAATCATGATGAAAGCCAATAGAATCAGCACCGACGACACACTAAAGGATGCTACCACGGCACTTTCAGTACCAGACATATAAAGAGCGTCGATTTCTAATGGCAAGGTAAACGTAGATCCCCTCGACTTAGATACAGCTGCCACAGCACCAAACTCACCCATAGCCCGGGCACCGCACAAGATAATCCCATACAGCAAAGGCCACTTAATATGAGGAAAAGTGATATCCTTAAAAATACGCCATCCAGAAGCTCCCATCAAAGCCGCGGCTTCCTCTTCTTCTCGACCTTGATTCAATAAGACTGGCAGGATTTCACGGAATACAAAGGGCATAGTCATGAATACAGTCACCAAGATAACCCCTGGTATAGCGAAAACGATACGAATATCTAATCCTGTCCATGCATTCAACTGATTGATATACGGACCTAACCACCCCAATCTACCAAAGGTGAGTAGAAACGCTAAGCCCGCTATAACGGGAGATACGGAAAAGGGTATATCTGCCAACGTAGATATCAATGTTTTACCAGGAAAATCGAATTTTGATACCACAAAAGCCGCTGCCAATCCAAAAATGGCACTCACCAACATAGCGATTGTCATCACTAACATGGTCAGTCCTAAGGATTTCATCACATATATTGTACTAATAGACTGCACATAGAACTGCCAACCTAACGACAAGGATTGAAACACTACTGAAAGCATAGGAATAAGGAGCATAAAAATAATGAATACCCAAGCTAATAGAATTAACAAGGTAGAACCGTATCGTCCTTTCATAGTCCTCTTACCTCCCTTTAATACGTTTTGCGTGATGATTCTGAATTACATTCACTACTAATAATATAGAAAACGAAATGCTTAGTAGCACAATAGCGATAGCCGTAGCACTGCTATAATCGGCATAATTTAACTTTTGCATAATCACATAGGATACAGCCTGTGTGTGATTTTTAAAACTATTCCCTGAAATGTAAATAATACTACCATATTCGCCAATCCCTCTAGCAAAGGCGAGACTAAAACCAGTCAGCAAGGGTGGCAACAATTCAGGAAAAATGACTTGTCGATATAATCTAAATTTGCTAGCTCCCATCATGAAAGCCGCTTCTTCATAAATAGGATCTAATGTTTCTAACACTGGTTCCAAAGACCGAACCACAAAGGGAATCCCTACAAATACGAGGGCTACTATAATCCCAACTTGACTGTAAGCCACGTGAATCCCCCATTGCGACAAGATGGTTCCAAACCACCCTGTATCGGTATACAGTTTCGATAAGGTAATCCCAGCCACTGCTGTTGGTAGTGCAAAAGGAAGCTCTATCATACTATTCAGCAAGGCTTTTCCTGGAAATGTATACCGCACCAAGACCCAAGCCAAGATAAAGCCAAATATTACATTGATAGCTGCTGCAATAGCCGTTGTAAATAGACTCGTTTTAAACGCTTCTACTACATTAGGTTTTGTAAGCAATACTTTCCAAGTGTCCCAAGGCAAGGATAATCCATGGGCAAAGACTGACCCTAAGGGAATGATAATACAGATAGATAATAAGGTGATGGTGATACCCAAAGACAAGCCCATACCCGGAATGATCCGTGTCGATGTAGGGTGTATGATTCGTGAAAACCACGATGATTTATGTTCCATAGATTTCATCAAATACCCCACCTTCATCAAAAAACTTCTTATACACTGCATCCCAGCCACCATAGGCATGGATTGTCGTTAACTCTATCTTATGGTTAAAAGTCGAAGAAAACTCCTGTAAAATAGCTGGATTGGACGGTCTAAATCCATAAGAACCAATCAAACGTTGTCCTTCATCGGAATATAAATATTGAATGTAATCACGAGCTACCTCTGTAGTTTGATCTCGATCTGTAATCCCTTTTACGATAGCCACATTCGGCTCTGCAACGATGCTTGTGCTAGGAGTCACCACCTCATATTGTTCTGGATAGTTCTTCGCAATTTGCAAGGCTTCATTTTCCCAAATCAATAATACGTCCCCTTGCTTATTTTCTACAAAAGTTGTCGCTGCACTACGAGCACCAGCATCTAGGACTTTCACATGGTCGTAAAGAGATTTCACATACTCTTTCGCCCCTGTTTCTGTGCCATACGCCCTGAGTCCGTGGTCCCAAGCTGCCATGAATATCCAACAGGCAGCGCTAGAACTCTTAGGGTCTGGAGCTACGATGGAAATCCCAGACCGTTCTAAATCTTCCCAATCTAGTATATGTTGGGGATTACCCTTTCGCACCAAGAATACAATAGTTGATGTATAAGGAGCAGAATGGTTTGGGAACATAGCTTCCCAATCGGCAGCGAGTAAGTGCACACGATTCAGCATTTCAATATCTTGCGAGGACCCTAAGGACACAATATCAGCATCATTACCTTCAATGATAGACCTAGCCTGTGCACTAGAACCACCATGAGATTGCGTGACATGCACATTCTTTCCAGTTAGCGCCTTATAATGCTCACGGAATAAGCGATTGTAATCTTCATAAAATTCTCGAGTACTATCATAGGATACATTCGTAATATACACCTCATTGCCTGTTATCTTTGGCTCTTTCATACATCCCGTGAAAACCCCTATACAAGCAATACCTATTATGGCGATGAGCCAGTTTCTATATCGTTTTTGATTCATATATACCCTCCATCGTCATGATTCCTTCCATAGCACTGCAATCATATTGTTAGACGCCATTAATTATAACCAGTTAGTTTGGTAATATTCCCTATCCACCTTCAGAAATAGAGAGCATCCTCTGTCTAAAAATATGATATATCTCAACTCTATAAATAAAAACTTAAGAGTCATGCGCTAAAAGACTTCAAGCATCGAAAATACCTGTCGATAAATAGCGCTCCCCACCATCAGGTAGTAAAACAACAATATTCTTATTTTTATAGGCCGGGTCCTGACCAATTTGTATGGCCGCTTGTAAGGCAGACCCCGAAGAAATACCAAGTAACAATCCTTCTGTTTTAGCAATTAATCGTGTACATGTGTAGGCATCCTCCGTAGAGACGGGCACAATCTTATCTAACAACTTAGTATCTAACACATCTGGTATAAATCCTGCTCCAATCCCTTGGATACCATGAGGACCTGCCTCTTTGCCAGATAATACAGCAGCTGTAGTCGGTTCTACTCCAATAATCTGTACATGAGGGTTCTGCTCCTTCAAGAACCGTCCCACACCTGTCACCGTTCCTCCTGTACCGATAGAGGATATAAACACATCTACTTCACCATTCGTATCCTTCCAAATCTCTGGACCTGTAGTCTCATAATGGGTGTTAGGATTTGCAGGGTTAGTAAATTGTTGTAAGATGAAAGCATTGCCATGTATTTGTTGCAACTCCTCAGCCACACGGATGCTACCTTTCATCCCTTCAATACCCGGTGAAAGTACCACTAGTGCCCCTAATGCTCTTACAATGCGTTGACGCTCCACACTCATCGTATCGGGCATAACAAGAATTAACTTAAGCCCCATTTGAGCCGCTACAAAGGCGAGCCCAATTCCCGTATTACCACTAGTAGGCTCAATCAACACCGTATCTTTTTGTATCACCCCAGAGTCAATGCCCTGTTTAATCATTCCGTAGGCAACTCGATCCTTCACACTGCCTAATGGGTTGAAATATTCTAATTTTCCTAGCAAACGACCATTCAACTGATGTAGTTTTGCAAAAGCATCCAATGCCACTAACGGCGTAGAGCCTATTAAATCTGTTACGTGCTGGTACATGATTGGTTCCCCCTTACTGCTGTATTTTTTATGTATATAACTAGCTGGTTAATATATACTACGTAATATGTAGTGAAAATATATCTATTCGCTGTAATACTTTGATCATTAATCCATAAATTTAATATATTGATAATATCTATATCTAATTTTATAAATATATATTTTTGTTTTATATTTACTACATATGTATCGACATATGCTGATAGACAGCATCTGGTTATTGCTCTATACAAAGCTATAATAACGTCTACTATTGTATATTCTTATTCCTATGTAGTCAATTGGATATAAACTATAGAGGACTATAGGGTAAAACTATATACATAAATATACAATTTTAAAAATGAGAATTGTTATATATAAAAAACACTATTCTACTTTAGTAGAATAGTGTTTACACTAAAAGGGGTAACTACTATTTATTATTTTAAATATTGACCTAAGTCTATTTTTGTAAGTGTGTCTTCTATAGCACGATGGAATGCTCTATCATAACTTCCGCTAGTTTTACCTACGCTGGAGAATTCCTCATCCATAATATAGTCCTCTTGTTGAGCATCATAAATAGTAACACTTGTCATGATAGTCAAATTTTTTCTAAGACCTGTCCAAAAATTTTGTTTCTCCTCTGCTGATGTAACACGAGTTGCTAATACCATCACATAGCGAGTACCTTCTTTGGCTGCCAAAGCTTTAAGGTCTTTAGTACGAAGAATAACTCCTTTATCCTGATCTCGTTGATTATCATTAGTGTCATTATCTCTAATGTAAACTTTAAGATCTTTTTGGGCCTTTGTAAAGGTAATAGCCTCATAACCTACACTCTTTAATTTCTCATTTACTTTTGTATATATCTCTTCACTCGTTTCTAATGGCTTACCAACATGAGATGGATCCATTTGGATAAACAATGCAATAGGTTGTTTAGGTGATTCTAATAGCCCCATTGCTTGCGAATTCAAAGAACCTAACAAGAATACAGAGAAAACTATCGCAAAAAATATATATAGTTTTTTCATACTCAGTCTCCTTAATCCCCTTTTATCATATACATTATAATATGAAATTCATCTTTTTTAAAGTATTATCCTAAACTCTATATTATTAATTTATAAGATTTTACTAGTGATATGTTGGCTGGAAACGGCTCTTCTCGTACATCATCATTTGCAACTTCCTGTTCTGCCCTGTGGATTTTCTTTACTCCCTTCGGTCGTAGAAAATCTTACGGGCCGAACTCCCCGATTCACACACTTTCATGCGTCGCTTTGCTCCTATGAAAGTGGTTCACTGGGGATCCCAGGGCGACCTACTCGTATGTAAACTTACAGATTAATAAAAAAAGACACCCTACTGGGTGTCTTTTTTTATTAATCAGCGACTTCCTATCCTCCCAGGCCGTTTCCAGCCAAGTACTTTCGGCGTTTACGAGCTTAACTACTGTGTTCGGGATGGGAACAGGTGGTTCCTCGTAGCCATCGTCACTGAATTTGTCAGGGTGTTCCCTGAAAACTACATAGAAAGATAATACTTAACTTACAAGTTTTAGGATTTACATACCAATCATATCGTAAATCAGTTTAAGTTCGTCGGTTTTGTGGAATTTCTTCACTCCCTTCGGTCGTGGAAATTCTTACAACCGACATACTGATTCACACAACTTTGTGCGTCGCTTTCGCTCCTACAAAGTTGGTTCTCTAGTAAAGCCCTCGATCTATTAGTACCAGTCAGCTCCATGCCTTGCAGCACTTCCACACCTGGCCTATCAACCATGTC
>NZ_RQVN01000027.1 GCF_003992135.1 Veillonella sp. VA142
TCTGTATATATAGATTGTACTATGCATTGACAAATTCATTTGTGTTTATACTATGACAATATCATATGTCGTTCATACCAGGCTGCATAGCGTCACAAGAGACGTTGTATTTAAACCCGAACTATGCTATACTTAGGGTGTCAAAAAGAAGAGCCATCAACGTGTAGCTGGCGTTAGGCTCATCTCGAAAAAGCAGAAATATGAGATTGCCCAACGTGTTAAGGTGTACTAGACCTTATACGTTAGGCTTTTTCATTATCTATTTTACTAGATCAATGAGCTGAATTGCTAAACTAGCAACAGAAATGATTAAAGAAATCTTTTCGTACTTAGTCATAACAACCACCTCCTCCCATAGTAGGAAGAGATGAGCCTAACAACACGTTAATGACTCTTATAATTTTATTATAGCATAATCTATTAGTACTGTTTATATACACTTAATACCATGCCGAACAGCAAACTAAGCAAAGCGCAAATTTGCAAATAACAACGCCACAAGCGCCCTTCCCTAGAGGAACGCCGTTACGAGTAGCAGCCTTTGTGGCGTACCTTATTACCTACATTACACAAACACAAGAAGAGCACGGTATGCCCCCGAACAAACATTATGAAATACCGTTTGTGAGGAGGTATACCGTGCTCTTCCCTTATGCTAATCCAGAACGCCACAAGACTACATAGCGTCAAAAGAGACGAACTACATATCAAACAAATCACTATGTGTCCCTGTTCTGGAGGCCACAAGAATAAGTTTATCATCATCTATCGCATAAATTAAAAGCCAATCTGGTTGAATATGGCATTCTCTAAAGCCTTTATATGAACCAGTAAGTGCATGATCTCTATATTTAGGTGCAAGTGGCTCCTTAGAACATAGTTTGTCTAAAATATCTTGCAATAACGAAAGATTATATCCTCGTTTTTTAATTCTTTTAACATCCTTCCGAAACTTCGTTGATACCTGGATTTTTAACATAAAAGTTAATCCTCCGCTTCTAACTCATCAAAGAGTTCTTTCGTAGAACTATATATTTTTGCTTGAATATTACCAGACATAATATCACGTGCTTCATGTATAGCCTCTTCCGTTTCAGCGTTATATCTTGGTTGTTTAATAATGAAAGGAAAACCTCCTTCCATAATAGACTTGTGTAAAAAAATATTAATAGCATCAGTAACAGAAATCCCAAAACTATTAAATAGATTCTCGGCTCTCCGTTTGACCTCTGGTTCAATACGAATATTAATATTTGCAGTTTTAGCCACGATAGCACACCTCCTTATAGCACACATTGTATTACAAACGTAAAACAAATGCAACCATTCATCTCCCAGAGAAACGCAGTTACGAGTAGCTGCCTTTGTGGCAACCCTTACTACATACATCGCATAAACGCAGAAGACCGCAACATGCTCCTGAACAAACCTAACCACTGTATCAGTTTGAGAAGGAGTATGTTGCAGTCTATCATTTATCTAAATTAAACCAGAACGCCACAGACTGCATAGCGAAATAAGAAACAACCCTGAGGAACGCCATTACGAGTAGCAGCCTTTGTGGCAACCCTTACTACATACATCACACAAGCGCAGAAGACCGCAACATGCTCCCGAACAAACCTACTGTAGGATCAGTTTGAGAAGGGGTGTGTTACGGTCTTCCCTTTATCTTATTTAGTTAACACCGCCACAAGGCTGCATAGCGTCACAAGAGACGACTTAGCCTAGAATCGCTTTCATATCTTCTTCTGGTGTTGTAATTGGATGTAAGTTGAATTTTTCAACTAAGATGCCAAGTACTGTGTTGGACAAGAATTTTGGCAAGGATGGTCCGATATAGATGTTACGGATGCCTAAGGACAATAATGTTAATAGGATACATACCGCTTTTTGTTCGTACCAAGACAATACTAATGTCAATGGTAATTCGTTTACGTCACATTCGAAAGCACCTGCCAATGCTACCGCTACTTGGATAGCAGAGTATGCATCGTTACATTGACCCATATCTAGGATACGAGGCAAGCCACCGATTTCACCGATGTTAAGGTCGTTGAAACGATATTTACCACATGCAAGAGTCAATACCATTGTATCTTCTGGAGTTTGTTTTACGAAATCAGTGTAGTAGTTACGGCCTACTTTAGCACCGTCGCAACCGCCTACCAAGAAGAAGTGTTTAATCGCGCCAGCTTTTACCGCTTCGATTACTTTGTCAGCTACGCCAAGTACTGTACCATGACCGAAACCAGTTGTCACTTCTGTACCACCGTTGATACCTGTGAAATGTTGTGGCTCTTTGTAACCGCCTAATTCAATAGCACGCTCGATAACTGCAGAGAAATCTTTTGTGCCATCTTCCTTGTGTTCCACATGACCGCAGCCATCGAAACCAACCATGTCAGTTGTGAAGATATTTTTGATGTATGTTTGCTTTGGTGGCATAATGCAGTTTGTTGTGAACAAGAATGCCCCTGGAACGCCATCAAATTCTTTTTGTTGGTTTTGCCATGCAGTACCGAAGTTACCTTTCAATTGAGGGTGTTTTTTCAATTCAGGGTATGCATGACATGGAAGCATTTCACCATGTGTATAGATGTTAACGCCTTTACCATCAGTTTGTTCCAATAACATTTTTAGGTCGTGTAAGTCATGGCCTGTTACCACGATGAAAGGACCTGGTTCTACTGTCAAAGGTACAGTTGTTGGAACTGGAGTACCGTATGTAGTTGTGTTGGCTTTGTCTAATAACGCCATGCAAGCAAGGTTGATGCCACCGAATTCCATCAATAGGCCTAACCATTCTTCAGCACTATGGTCTTTTGCCATTTCAACAAGACCTTTTACGAACCAAGCATCAACTTCTGGATCGTTGTAGCCCAATACTGCTGCATGCCATGCGTACGCAGCCATACCACGCATACCTAATAACAATGTGGAACGCAAGGAAACGATATCTTCATGACCTTTCCACAATTCTTCCCAATCAAAGTTAGGAATGTTAGCATCTAATTTGTTGTGTGCATTGTTAATCAGATCGATGAACTCTTGTACACGATCTTCGGAGAAGTTTACGTTTGTTACGCACATGAATAAACCACGTTTTAACAATTGTACGTTTTCTAACGTTACTTCTGTGGCTTGCATTGCACGAGCTAACCCGATCAACGCTGCTGTTAATTCGTCTTGTAAATTCGCAACTGGTGCTGTTTTACCGCACACACCTTGCACTGTACAACCATTTGGTTGCGCTGTTTGTTCACATTGGAAACAGAACATACTCATGATAAACCTCCTTGGGAACTTTGCCCATAAACATATTTCCTACAACATACTTGTATTAGATATCTCTTCTATACACAAATACCCTGTAACAGGTGTGCATAGCATTCTCTTGTTATCTATACATGTAGTATAGTATACTGAAAGCAGAAAAAACGTATCCTTGGCTACACTTTAAATAGTTTTCTCTATACTTTTATTCATGCTATAATGAAAACAAGGGTCCCTTTGGACCCTTTTGCTATACATCATATACACAGTCATAGATTATATAGTTATCGGAGGTCCCATGTCGACATTACATCCAACGTTAGAAACATACATGAATACAATTCAACAATCCCCCCTATGCGCTCATATTGCGCCAGAAAATTTATCACTTTTCTTATCTCAAGCAAATGTGAAAGTACAAAGTTTCAAAAAAAATTCTTTCATTGCCATTGCTGGGGATCCGATGGAAGGCATTGGCATTTTGCTAGAAGGGCGTGCCTTGTTAACACGAGAGAACATGTTGGGACAACGAACTATTGTAACGGAGCTACAGCCAGCCTCTATGTTCGGAGAAGCTTTGCTCTTTAGTAACCATCCCCTATGGCCAGCTACCATTGAGGCTACGAAAGATGCGATTGTTTTATTTTTACCGATTGAGACTTTCACCAAGGCATTCCCGGACTGTCAATCCTGTCAGATCCAATTGCTCACCAACCTCATGTATGACTTATCTGAAAAGGCGATGCAGCTGACCCGAAAAGTGCATTATCTATCCCTTAAAGGGATGCGCGAGAAAATTTTTGCCTATCTCATGGATATTCGGCGAGTGCAAAAAAAGAATATCCTCACCTTGCCACACAATCGGCAAGAAATGGCGGACGTCCTCAACGTGAGCCGCACCGCCCTCAGCCGTGAACTAGGTCGTTTGCAAGACGAACGGATCATCCAATTCCACGGCAAAGAAGTCGAGCTAGTGGATATCGAAACCATTCAAGATTTTTCGTTTTAAAATAAAATAAAGTTTTTACTGGGGCGATACTCTGTATTGCCCCGGTTTTTTGTCCTTTAATAAGAGGTACTATTAAGTCTGTTTTACACAAAGAATAATAAAAAGCCCCTACCGCTTCCGAGTCTTTCGACCCGGAAGGGTAGGGGCTTGTTGCATCTTCTAGGAAGTTACATCTTCAGGACTTATTTCATTCCCATAGCCTGCATCAACATTTTAATTTGTGCTTTCATTTCTTCATTATCTTTCGCCATTTTGTTGTAAGATTCCTTCATTTCTCGGTTTTCTGCTTTCATATTTGCATTATCCACCAATACTTGTTCGTACGCTACTTTTGTACGTTCGTTCTCTTGTTTCAATGCAGATACTTCGTCTTGCATTACATAGACAGAGGAGATCGGACCCGCTTTATAACGTTCAGGAATTGCTTTTTCTTCTGGACTCCAGCCAAATTTATGAGTCACACCTGCATTAATCATGTTGTCACTTTGACCTAATGTAACACCCACATGGAACATAGTCGCTTCTTGCGTGTAATGGGCAAGACCAATAGCCGCTGCTGTTTCATTACGATAATTACCAATGCCCGCCATGATTTGTGTCGGTTCTAATGGATCATATTGTAATGGTTTCAACGCTGCCAAAGCGGCTGCTTTCGCACCAGCTTTATAGGCTTCACCAGTAGCTTGGTTCAGAATGTTGTTCGCTGTACCTTTCAACTGATCTACATTAACACCGTCAGTACCATTGATACCAGGCGCCACATTCAGAATGCGGTTACCGCCGTTATCTAAACCATTAGCCGTCAATGTCACAGGAGGGTTTGCTTTACCATTGGAATTATTGGATTCAATCACTACACCCAATGGTGTCACATTCGTTGTGATAGCTGGTTCATCTTTACCATCTTTGCCAGGACGATATACAGTGTACTCACTGCCTGATCCATCATGTTTCACGGTCGTATTAAACTGTGCCGGTTTACCTGTTTTCTCATCGATTTCAGGTTTCACCTTGCCATCTTTGTCGATGAAAGTAGGTTTAAATATGCCAGTGTAATCAGTAGAACCATCACCCATATGAACATTTTTCGCCAACTTAACAGTCATGGACGCTGGGGTTGTTACTCCATCTTTCGTTTCTGCTGGTTTCGCAATGACGCCGATATTATTGTCAGTCAATGTACCTGTTGCGCCACCATTGATATTCAATACTTCTCCAAGGCCAACGACAGCCGTCACACCTTTGTTATCGCCTGTGAACTTACGACCGCCTGCTAGATGATCGCTAACCACTTTCAACTGATCTTCCGTTGCTGCACGACCAGATACATAGGTTGGATTATTGATAGTCCATGTTGTGTTACCAAGACCGGTTACGAAATTACCTTCTGTTGGTATTGCACCTGTTGTAGGCGCTACGCCAGTTGTACTTGGAGTGACAGATTGTTTACCTACTACAACGTTTCCTGCTGTTACAGAAGTCGCTGCGTTAACAGTACCGTCTTTTCCGTTGATAGTAACAACTTTGTCTGTACCACTAGTACCATTGTTACCACTACTGAAAGTAGTTACGCCATTGTCTTTGAACTCAACTTTGCCGTTGTTTTCTTTGTTTGTAATGGAGTTAATGCTTGTTAAGTCACTAGCTAATTGTACTTTTAACTTGCCATCCACGTTATTCACGCCAATGTTTTTGTCCGTTAAGTTATCCTTAGCTGCACCACCAACAATATCTACTGTTTGGTTCAATTTCTTAGCGATCACTTTGGATTTGTCAGCATCTTGTGCATCATCGCCAGCATATTTCATGCCGTCATCCATCGTAGCTACTTCATGTTTCACTACAACTTCTTTACCAGCATTGTTAGGATCTGGATGTTTTGTTTCATATACGATACGAGTCATGCCGTCTTTACCATTAGCACCATCTGTGCCGTCTACACCGACCACACCTTTGTCGCCTTTAATGGAAAGACCATTTTTACCATCTTTACCGTTCAATCCAATAGATCCATCTTTGCCATTGATGACAACTGCAGAGCCGTCTTTACCGTTCACGCCGATGATACCGTCAGAACCTGCTTTGCCTGGTTTGCCATCTGCACCTGGTTCGCCTTTTTCACCTACTGTTACCACTGCATCTGTGCCAGGTTTGCCGTCTTTGCCTGGTTCACCTTTTACAGTCACAGTATTAGTTGTTAAGGATTTAGATGTTAAATCTTTGTTCAACTTGATAGTTACCGTTGTGTTGCCAGTAGTTGAATCTTGTTCAATGGAAGTCAATACATTGTTGCCATCGTATTTTTTATCTGCTTCCGAAGCATCATCGGCTGGAATTGGTGCTGTACCTTTGATGGTTACTTTAGAGCCAAGTTTATTTGTTTTCTCTCCACCAATATTAGCATCGAAGACTAAACCTTTTTCCACTAAACCTGTTGTAGCAGATTTCAATTGGTCTTCTGTAGCCGCTCTGCCAGATACAAATGTTGGATTGGTTACATCCCAAGTTTTGTTATCTAAACCAGTGACGAAGTTGCCTTCTGTAGCCTTATCTGTTGCTGCTGGAGTTGTACCATCCGCACTTGGTGTGACAGATTGTTTACCTACGGTCACGCCAGAGGCTATTACTTGACCTTTACCACCATCTACTTTCACAGTATTTGTGCCTGTACCTGCTGTCACAGTCGCATTAGTGCCATCTACTTTCACAATGTTGTCACCAGTGCCGGCTGTTACTTGTGCTTTCGTACCATCTATAGATACAACATTGTTGCCAGTGCCCGCTGTGATAGTACCAGCTGTACCATCCATTGTCACTTGTTTAGTAGTATCAGTGCCTAATGTTACTTTATCAGCCAAACGAATATCGTAGTTAGTATGTCCATCAGTTCCTGGAGTAACAGTTAAGGAAAGATTTTTATTGGCATCCTTATCTTCACCATTCACAGAAACAGTTGTTTTAGACTTGCCGATTTCGTCATGCAATTGTGCTACGTTAACAGCGTCTGTATCATTTTCCCCTCTAGCTACGTTCACAATTTTGTTCCCGCCATTGTCTAAGCCATTATTTGTTAAGGATACAGTCTTATCGCCATTTTCGATCGTAATACCAGATGTGTTAACTGTGGTTGCTTTGTCTCCATCACGATATACAGTTTCACCTGCTACCGTAGAAGTCGTCACGTCACCGTCTTTCACAACGGTACCAGCCTTAGTCACAAATGTACCTGCAGTTTGGTCACCTACAGCTAATCCTGTGGTGCTAAGAACAGTATCACCAGTCGTCACCTTGCCGCCTTCTACTTTTGTCGTTGTGCCACCAGCGTTTGTAAATTCAGCACTTGTCAAGCCTTTCAATTCTTTCGCCAATTTCACTTCCACAGTAGAACCATTCGCATTCACGCCGATGTTGTTATCAGATAATTTATCTTTATCTGCACCACCAGTGATATTGAAAGCGATGCCACCTTCTTTATTCAAAGCTTGTGTATCTGTTTTAGACGCATTGTCTGCACCAAATTGGATTGTGTTATTCACTACTACTTTCGCTGCATCAGATACAGTTTTCAACTGATCTTCTGTCGCTGCACGGCCTGATACAAATTTCGGAGCTGTTACATTCCAATCTTTGTTTGCAAGGCCTGTAATGAAGTTGCCTTCTGCCGCAGTATCTGTACCTGCAGGAGCTTTGCCATCTGTACTTGGTATAGCAGTTTGTTTACCAATCACAACACCGCCAGTGACAGCGCCAGTTGCATCTTTCACACCATTCACATGAACTACTGTCGGTGCCACTTCAGTGGTATTAGTACCGTCTGTGAAAGTCGATCCTGTGCTAGTTACTTTGGATTCGTTAGCACCATCTTTCACGGTCAAGCCTGCATTGTTCACCACAGAATTACCCACTGTCATAGAACCAGTATCCGTTAAGTTCAGATGTTTGTTCAATCGAAGTGTCAACGTATCTTTACCATCCGCATCTACTAAGATATTACCAGTAGCGGACTCAAATGTTTTCACTGCTTCCTTCGTCACACCTTCACCAACAATGTTCACCAATGTGTTCAAGCGATGTTTGTTCACCGTGTCAGCGTTATTACCAGTGAAACGTAAGCCATCATCCATAGTCGCTACTTGATGTTCTTTACCGCCTTCTGTGTATATGATACGAGTGATGCCATCTTTACCGTCAACACCTTTCGCACCACGAACGCCTGGAACACCATCAGCTCCATCCTCACCATCATAGCCCTCTTTCATGCCAATGTTGATAGATTTGCCTGGTTGTCCATCAGCACCTTTCGGCCCAGTTAAGCCAATTGTACCGTCTTTACCATTGATGACAACAGATTTACCGTCTTCACCTTTGGCGCCGATTTTACCATCTTTACCATTGATGACAACGCTATTACCATTTTCACCTTTAGGACCAGTCAATCCGATAGAACCGTCTTTGCCGTTGATCACAACTGCAGAGCCGTCTTTACCGTTTACACCGATAGTACCGTCAGAACCATCTTTACCTGGTTTGCCGTCTACACCTGTTTCGCCTTTTTCACCGACAGTTACGACTGCATCTTTGCCTGGTTGACCGTCTTTGCCTGGTTCACCTTTTACAGTCACAGTATTGGTTGTTACAGATTTAGATGTTAAATCTTTGTTCAACTTGATCGTAACTGTACTATTGCCGTCAGTTCCTTTTTCAACAGTTGTCACTACGTTGTTGCCATCGTAGTTGTCATCTGCTGTTACATTAGCTGTACCAACGATGTTCACAGTGGAACCAAGAGCATTTTCTACGACTTTTTTACCACCAGCTGTGGCAGGAAGGTTAGCACCAAAGGATAACTTGCTTGTACCAATTTGACCTTGAATTACTTTCAATTGTTCTTCTGTAGCTGCACGGCCTTTTGTCGCGAAGTCAGTTGCAGTTAATGTTGTATTCGTTAAACCAGTGATATCTCCGATAGAACCATCAATAGCAATTGGGTAACCGTTGTTGCCAACAGTCACTTTGCCTTCTTTTCCGTTGATTGTAATAGTTTTATCACCAGTCGTTGCACCGCTACTGAACGTAGTTACACCATCTGCACCGAACTCAACTTTGCCAGAGTTTGCACCATTAGTGATGGAGTTGATATTTGTTAACTCGCTAGCTAATTGAACTTTTAACTTACCATCTTTCGCATTCACGCCGATGTTGTTGTCAGTCAATTTAGCTTTGTCAGCGCCACCAACGATTTCTAAACGTTCGTTTAGTTTTTTGTTGATCACATTCGCTTCTGCTGTGGTTGCAGTCGCTGCTTCGTAGTTATCACCGCTGTATTTTTGACCGTCGTCCATCGTAGCTACTTCATGTTTTACTGTGATTTCTTTACCAGCATTGTTAGGGTCTGGATGTTTCGTTTCATATACGATACGAGTCATGCCGTCTTTGCCATTAGCGCCATCTGTGCCGTCTACACCAACTGCACCTTTGTCGCCTTTAATGGAAAGACCGTTTTTACCATCTTTACCGTTCAAGCCGATAGATCCGTCTTTGCCGTTGATCACAACTGCAGAACCATCTTTACCGTTTACGCCGATGATACCATCAGAGCCTGGTTTGCCATCTTTGCCGTTAGTACCTGGTTCGCCTTTTTCACCTACTGTTACCACTGCATCTGTGCCAGGTTTGCCGTCTTTACCGTCTTCACCTTTTACAGTGATCGTGTTAGTTGTTACGGATTTAGATGTTAAATCTTTGTTCAACTTCACAGTGACCGTTGTATTGCCTTGGTTATCTTGTTCAATGGATGTTAATACGTTTTTGCCATCATAGTTTTTGTCTGCATCCGTAGCACCTGCAGGAATTTCCGCAGTACCTTGGATTTTCACAGTAGAGCCAAGTTTATTTGTTTTCGATCCACCAGTGTTTGCATCAAAGACTAAGCCTTTGTCCACTAAACCAGTAGTAGCAGATTTCAATTGGTCTTCTGTAGCTGCACGACCAGATACAAATGTTGGGTTTGCTACATCCCAAGCTTTGTTATCTAAACCAGTGATGAAGTTGCCTTCTTCTGGTGCGATAACTTTACCTGCTGTAGGAACAGTTTCTGCTGGTGTTACCGATTGTTTACCAATCACCACACCGTCAGTTACTGTACCATTTGCACCATTCATTCCGTTCACACGAACTACTGTCGGTGCCACGCTAGTTGTCTTCGTACCATCTGTGAAAGTAGCACCTGTGCTAGTTACTTTGGATTCGTTAGCACCATCTTTAACAACAGTACCTGCATTAGTCACTTTCGTTTCCTTAGCGCCATCTTTTACAGTCAATCCTGTTGTATCTAGAGTAGATTCGCCAGTCGTTACCTTGCCATCTTTGCCGTTGATAGTAACAGTTTTATCGCCTGCTGCTCCGCTACTGAAAGTAGTCGATCCATCTGCACCGAACTCAACTTTGCCATTGCCTACTGCATTAGTAATGCTGCTGATATTAGCAAGGTTTTTGTTCATTTTTACAGTCAATGTAGTTTTGCCGTCAGCATCTACTAAGATGTTACCAGTAGCAGACTCAAATGTTTTCGCAGCTTCCTTCGTCACACCTTCACCAACGATATTCACCAATGTGTTCAAGCGATGTTTGTTCACAGTGTCAGAGTTATTACCAGCGAAACGTAAACCGTCGTCCATAGTAGCTACTTGACGTTCTACTACTTTTTCAGTATTCGTCGCTGGGTCAATTTCTTTCGTTGTGTATACGATACGAGTGATACCGTCTTTACCGTCAACACCTTTTTCACCACGAACGCCTGGAACACCATCAGCTCCGTCAGCACCGTTATAGCCATCTTTCATGCCGATATCTAAGGATTTGCCTGGTTTTCCGTCAGCACCTTTCGGACCCGTTAAGCCGATTGTGCCGTCTTTACCGTTGATGACTACAGATTTGCCGTCTTCACCTTTGGCACCGATTTTACCATCTTTACCATTGATGACTACGCTATTGCCTTTATCACCTTTCGGTCCAGTCAATCCGATAGAGCCGTCTTTGCCGTTGATCACAACTGCAGAGCCGTCTTTACCGTTTACACCGATAGTACCGTCAGAACCAGCTTTACCTGGTTTACCGTCTGCACCTGGTTCACCTTTTTCACCGACAGTCACGACTGCATCTGTGCCAGGTTGACCGTCTTTGCCTGGTTCACCTTTTACAGTCACAGTATTGGTTGTTACAGATTTAGATGTTAAGTCTTTGTTCAACTTGATCGTAACTGTACTATTGCCGTCAGTTCCTTTTTCAACAGTTGTCACTACGTTGTTGCCATCGTAGTTGTCATCTGCTGTTACATTTGCAGTACCAACGATGTTCACAGTGGAACCAAGTTTATTCTCTACGACATTCGTACCACCGTTTACGCCAAGGTTAGCACCAAAGGATAACTTGCTTGTACCAATTTGACCTTGAATTACTTTCAATTGTTCTTCTGTAGCTGCACGGCCTTTTGTTGCGAAGTCAGCTGCATCCAACGTTGTATTCGTTAAACCAGTGATATCACCTACAGAACCATCAATAGCAATTGGTTTACCATTGTTGCCAACAGTCACTTTACCTGCTTTACCGTCGATTGTGACAGTTTTATCACCAGCTGCTGCACCGCTACTGAAAGTAGTTACGCCATTAGCTCCGAACTCAACTTTACCAGAGTTTGCACCATTAGTAATGGAGTTAATGCTTGTTAACTCGCTAGCTAATTGAACTTTTAACTTACCATCTTTCGCATTCACGCCGATGTTGTTGTCAGTCAATTTGTCTTTAGCTGCACCACCAACGATTTCTAAACGTTCGTTTAGTTTTTTGTTGATCACATTCGCTTCTGCTGTGGTTGCAGTCGCTGCTTCGTAGTTATCACCGCTGTATTTTTGACCATCGTCCATCGTAGCTACTTCATGTTTCACCGTGATTTCTTTGCCAGCATTATTAGGGTCTGGATGTTTCGTTTCATATACGATACGAGTCATACCGTCTTTACCATTAGCGCCATCTGTGCCGTCTAAACCAACTGCACCTTTGTCGCCTTTCATAGTAAGACCATTAGCACCATCTTTACCATTCATGCCGATAGATCCGTCTTTGCCGTTGATGACAACTGCAGAACCGTCTTTACCGTTAACGCCGATAGTACCGTTAGAACCATCTTTACCTGGTTTTCCTTCAGCACCTGGTTCACCTTTTTCACCCACAGTTACGACTGCATCTTTGCCGTCTTGACCGTTGGCACCTGGTTCACCTTTTACAGTGATCGTGTTAGTTGTTACAGATTTAGATGTTAAATCTTTGTTCAATTTCACAGTTACCGTTGTGTTGCCAGTAGTTGGATCTTGTTCGATAGATGTTAATACGTTTTTACCATCATAGTTTTTATCTGCATCCGTAGCACCTGCTGGAATTTCCGCAGTACCTTGGATTTTCACAGTAGAGCCAAGTTTATTTGTTTTCGCTCCGCCAGTATTAGCATCGAAGACTAAACCTTTGTCTACTAAACCTGTTGTAGCAGATTTCAATTGGTCTTCTGTGGCTGCACGACCAGATACATAGATAGGACTTGCTACATTCCAATCTTTATTTGCAAGACCTGTTACATAGTTGCCAGTTTCAGATGTACCACCTGTTGTAGGAGCTACGCCAGTTGTACTTGGAGTGACAGATTGTTTACCAACAGTAACACCGCCAGCTTGTACTGTGCCAGTTTTGCCGTTGATTGTAACAACATTGTCTGTACCACCAGTACCATTGTTACCGCTACTGAAAGTAGTCACACCATTGTCTTTAAACTCAACTTTGCCAGAGTTTTCACCATTGGTAATACTGTTGATATTGCCAAGGTTTTTGTTCATTTTTACAGTCAATGTTGTTGTGCCATTAGCTGCCACTAAAATGTTGCCACTTGCAGATTGGAATCCATCTACTTTTTCTTTCGCAACACCTTCACCAACAATGTTCACCAATGTGTTCAAGCGATGTTTGTTCACAGTATCGGAGTTGTTACCAGTGAATTGTAAGCCATCATCCATAGTCGCTACTTGATGTTCTTTACCGCCTTCTGTGTATACGATACGAGTGATGCCGTCTTGACCGTCAACACCTTTTTCACCACGAACGCCTGGAACGCCATCAGCACCGTCTTGACCATTGTAGCCATCTTTCATGCCAATATTAATGGATTTACCTGGTTGTCCATCAGCACCTTTAGGACCAGTCAAGCCGATTGTGCCATCTTTACCGTTGATAACAACAGATTTACCATCTTCACCTTTGGCGCCGATTTTACCATCTTTACCATTGATGACAACGCTATTACCATTTTCACCTTTAGGGCCTGTCAATCCGATAGATCCGTCCTTGCCGTTGATGACAACAGCAGAGCCATCTTTACCGTTTACACCGATAGTACCGTCAGAACCATCTTTACCTGGTTTGCCATCTGCACCTGGTTCGCCTTTTTCACCGACAGTTACGACTGCATCTTTGCCAGGTTGACCGTCTTTGCCTGGTTCACCTTTTACAGTCACAGTATTGGTTGTTACAGATTTAGATGTTAAATCTTTATTCAACTTAATCGTAACTGTACTATTACCGTCAGTTCCTTTTTCAACAGTCGTCACTACGTTGTTGCCATCGTAATTGTCATCTGCTGTTACGTTAGCTGTACCAACGATGTTCACAGTGGAACCAAGAGCATTTTCTACGACTTTTTTACCACCAGCTGTGGCAGGAAGGTTAGCACCAAAGGATAACTTGCCAGTACCCAATTGACCTTGGATTAATTTCAACTGTTCTTCCGTAGCTGCACGGCCTTTAGTACCAAAATCTGCTGCATCTAACGTTTTGTTCGTCAATCCAGTGATATCTCCGATAGAACCGTCGATAGCAATTGGGTTGCCGCTGTTGCCAACAGTGATTTTGCCTTCTTTGCCGTTGATTGTAACAGTTTTATCACCAGTCGTTGCACCACTACTGAAAGTAGTGACTCCATTGTCTTGGAACTCCACTTTGCCGGAGTTTGTACCATTGGTAATAGAATTAATGCCTGTTAACTCGCTAGCTAATTGAACTTTTAACTTACCATCTTTCGCATTGACACCGATGTTGTTGTCAGTCAATGTACCTGTTGCACCGCCAAGGATGTCTAAACGGTTGTTCAATTTCTTAGCAATCACATTTTGTTCGGCTGCTGTAGTGGTAGCTGCTTTATAATTATCGCCACCATATTTCATGCCGTCATCCATGGTTGCTACTTGGTGTTCTACTTCTTTTTCTGTGTGTGTATTAGGGTCGATGACTTTCGTTGTATACACAATACGGTTGATACCATCCGCACCATCCGAACCGTCTACACCGTTTTTACCACGTACATCTGGAGTATTATCATCTTTGTCATGGTCATAGCCAGGTTTCACACCAATATTGATGGATTTACCTGGTTGTCCATCAGCTCCTCTAGGTCCTGTTAAGCCGATTGTGCCATCTTTACCTTTGATGACAACAGAAGCACCATCTTTACCGTTTACACCGATAGTACCGTCAGAACCTGGTTTGCCTGGTTGTCCGTCAGAACCTGGTTCACCTTTTTCACCAACTGTGATGACTGCATCTTTGGTTTGACCACTACCACCTGGTTCACCTTTTACAATCACTGTGTTCGTTGTTAAGGATTCAGATTTTAAATCTTTTTTCAATTTCACAGTGACTGTTGTGTCGCCAGTTGTTGCATCTTGACCGATAGTCGTTACTACGTTTTCATCGTTGTAACCTTCATCAGATGTAGCATTGGAAGAGCCCAAGATATGTACAGTAGTGCCAAGTTTGTTGGTCACAACTTTTTCTTTACCAGCTGTGGCTGGAAGGTTGGCACCGTATTTCATGCCTGTATCTGTCACTTTTCCAATCACTGCCTCAGAGTTCTTTTTAAGGTCAGATACATTCACCGCTGCATTTGGTGTATCCGTATTGGCTTTATCTAATTTTTCCCAATACGTTGCATCGTTTTTAACTACCCCAGCTGCATCTTTCACTACAGCTGTGTCAACAGCAGAACCTACGTTATCTACACGTTTAGGATCTGGCGTGTTTACTTTCGTATGAACATCGCCAGTATACGCATTTCCATCGGCATCTTTGAAAGTGCCATCTGGTTGTTTAAATATTTGGTTACCAGCGTTATCTACGTAAATCAAGGCTTGGTCTTGTGCCACTTGTTTTGTGTTCAAGGATACCGTTACATCATCGCCATTAGCAGCGGTACTGATGTAGTGTGCATCACCTTTGATGTTGAACTTCACATTGCCAGTGGTCAAAGATTTTTCGGTTGTTGTTCCAGTTCCATCATCGCCAAGAGAAATTGTATTTCCTACTTGACCTTTCACAGTATCTAAATCAGATTTTTTAGCTACGTCTTTGATAATGACTGTAGATTTATTACCCGGATTTGCTGCATCTTGTACAACTAAATTCACATTGCCGTCATTATCTGCTGTGTAGTTACCATCTGTACCATCTGTTGGATTCGCCACTAAGCGATAGTCACTACCAGATTTAGCAGTAATGGCTTCGGAGATTTTCTTCAACTGATCTTCCGTTGCTGCTCTGCCAGATACATAGCTAGGATTTGCTACATTCCAAGCTTTGTTATCTAAACCAGTAATGAAGTTACCTTCAGTAGCCTTATCTGTAGCTGTTGGACTTGTACCATCTGCACTTGGAGTGACAGATTGTTTACCAACAGTAACACCGCCAGCTTGTACTGTGCCAGTTTTACCATTGATTGTCACAACATTGTCTGTACCACCAGTACCGTTATTACCACTACTGAAAGTAGTGACACCATTGTCTTTGAACTCAACTTTACCAGAGTTTGTACCATTGGTAATACTGTTGATATTTCCAAGGTTTTTGTTCATTTTTACAGTCAATGTTGTTGTGCCATTAGCTGCCACTAAAATGTTGCCACTTGCAGATTGGAATCCATCTACTTTTTCTTTCGCAACACCTTCACCAACGATGTTCACCAATGTGTTCAAGCGATGTTTGTTCACAGTGTCAGAGTTATTACCCGTGAATTGTAAGCCATCATCCATTGTAGCTACTTGATGTTCTTTACCGCCTTCAGTATATATGATACGAGTGATGCCGTCTTTGCCGTCAACACCTTTCGCACCACGAACGCCTGGAACACCATCAGCTCCATCCTCACCATCATAGCCCTCTTTCATGCCAATGTTGATGGATTTGCCTGGTTGTCCGTCAGCACCTTTCGGTCCAGTTAAGCCAATTGTACCGTCTTTACCATTGATAACAACAGATTTACCGTCTTCACCTTTGGCGCCGATTTTTCCATCTTTACCATTGATGACAACGCTATTACCATTTTCACCTTTAGGACCAGTCAATCCGATAGAGCCGTCTTTACCGTTGATTACAACTGCAGAACCATCTTTGCCGTTAACACCGATAGTACCGTCAGAACCTGGTTTACCATCTTTACCTGCTACACCTGGTTCACCTTTCTCACCGACAGTCACGACTGCATCTTTGCCTGGTTGACCATCTTTACCATCTTCACCTTTTACAGTCACTGTATTGGTTGTTAAGGATTTAGATGTTAAATCTTTGTTCAACTTCACAGTCACAGTTGTGTCGCCGTTAGCATCTTGTCCAACTGTCGTGATTACGTTGTTACCATCGTATTGTTTATCTGCTTCTGTTGCATTTTTAACATCTGCAGTACCTACGATATTCACAGTAGAACCAAGTTTGTTTGTAACAACCTTTTCTCCACCAGCTGTGGCTGGAAGGTTGGCACCGTATTTCATGCCTGTATCTGTCACTTTTCCAATCACTGCATCAGTGTTCTTTTTGAGGTCAGATACGTTCACCGCTGCATTTGGTGTATCCGTATTCGCTTTATCTAACTTATCCCAATACGTTGCGTTATTGTTAACTGCTCCAGTTGCATCTTTTACTATAGCTGTATCAATAGCAGATCCAACATTATCTACACGCTTAGGATCTGGCGTGTTTACTTTCGTATGAACATCACCAGTATACGGTGTACCATCTGCATTTTTGAAAGTGCCATCTGGTTGTTTAAATACTTGGTTACCAGCGTTATCTACGTAAATCAAGGCTTGGTCTTGTGCCACTTGTTTTGTGTTCAAGGATACCGTTACATCATCGCCACTAGCAGCGGTACTGATGTAGTGTGCATCACCTTTGATGTTGAACTTCACATTGCCAGTGGTCAAAGATTTTTCGGTTGTTGTTCCAGTTCCATCATCGCCAAGAGAAATTGTATTTCCTACTTGACCTTTCACAGTATCTAAATCAGATTTTTTAGCTACGTCTTTGATAATAACTGTAGATTTATTACCCGGATTTGCTGCATCTTGTACAACTAAGTTCACATTGCCGTCATTATCTGCTGTGTAGTTACCATCAGAACCAGTTGCTGGATTTGCCACTAAACGATAGTCGCTGCCAGATTTAGCTGTAATAGCTTCAGAGATTTTCTTCAACTGATCTTCCGTTGCTGCACGACCAGATACATAGCTAGGACTCGCTACATTCCAATCTTTATTTGCAAGACCTGTTACATAGTTGCCAGTTTCAGATGTACCACCTGTTGTAGGAGCTACGCCAGTTGTACTTGGAGTGACAGATTGTTTACCAACAGTAACACCGCCAGCTTGTACTGTGCCAGTTTTGCCGTTGATTGTAACAACATTGTCTGTACCACCAGTACCATTGTTACCGCTACTGAAAGTAGTCACACCATTGTCTTTAAACTCAACTTTGCCAGAGTTTTCACCATTGGTAATACTGTTGATATTGCCAAGGTTTTTGTTCATTTTTACAGTCAATGTTGTTGTGCCATTAGCTGCCACTAAAATGTTGCCACTTGCAGATTGGAATCCATCTACTTTTTCTTTCGCAACACCTTCACCAAC
>NZ_RQVN01000028.1 GCF_003992135.1 Veillonella sp. VA142
TTGATTATTTAGAGGAAACCCCTAGACCCAGGAGACAATATATACCTGATATGCGTCATCCTTGGAAACACGATGTACTTATTGACTATGAAGTCCATAGGTTACGTTACGTGTACTCTTTTGATGAAGCGTGTTATACACAGGACAAATTTATGGTGTAGATTTATCTTGATTTTTAATTACGCTTGTGTTTAGTTATTTTTATGACAAATTAATTTGTGCTTGACACAAGCTTGCAAAGTATCCAATATGATCCATTGGAACCGACTCAAATTTCTGCAGGTCTAGGTCACTACAAAGGATCTAGTGCCTTAGCACTTGGTGTAAATCATTTCAAAAATGAATCTACTATGTTCCATATGGGGGCTTCCTTTAATGGACATGGAGATGAAACAATGATGAACGCTAGTGTGACTTGGAAATTCGGTGCTCGTGCTGATGAAACGGCTGTGAAAGATACATTCCGTCAAGGGCCTATCAGCGCATCTTACACATTACAAGATAAGGTATCTGCCTTAGAATCACAAAACAAAATCCAAAAAGACCAATTGAATGAACTACGTGCGACAAATGCTGCTCAAAAAGCAGAAAATGAAGCACAACGTGAAGAATTGGCCTTGATGAAAGCACAAATTGCAGAATTGTTCAAACGCGTGAATGGATAATCTTACTTTGTAAGAACTATCTATGACATGATACGTCACTTGTGACGCTATGTAGCCTTGTGGTGGTATTAACTAAATAAGATAAAGGGAAGAGCACGGCATCCCCCTCTCAAGCGGTATTTCATAATGTTTGTTCGGGGCACACCGTGCTCTTCTTATTTTATAATAGTAATCTTTTTTACGAGAGGCTCTAAATATGGTATGATATAAGATACAGATAATCGATACGATATTCCTACATAAATAATAGGAGGTACCTACTTTGAGTAGTATTTTTGATATCATTGGACCGGTGATGATTGGTCCTTCTAGTTCACATACGGCGGGGGCGGCACGCTTAGGAAAGATGGCGCTGTCTATTTTTCATGAACGTCCTGCAAGTGTTACTATGACGCTCTATGGTTCCTTTGCAAAAACCTACCGTGGTCACGGTACGAACCGTGCGTTAGTGGCGGGCTTACTCGGCATGGATGCAGACGATGCACGCATTCGTGAGTCTTTGGAAATTGCACAGCAAGAGAACTTTCAGTATACATTCATCGGGTCCGAAGTGGATGCAGGTCATCCGAACACGGTGAGGTTCAATATGTATGGAAAAGATGGCAAGCATATGTCTGTGACTGGATCTTCCCTAGGTGGTGGCAGAGTAGCAGTGACCAACATTGATGGCATCGATGTGGACATTACAGGGGAAGAGCATCAAATCATTGCGTTCCACACGGATCAACCTGGCGTGATTGCAGGGGTGACCCATATTTTAGGCCTAGCAGGCATCAACATTTCCAGTATGCGTGTATTCCGCAAACGAAAAGGGTCAGAAGCGGTGATGCTCATTTCTACGGACTCCGATGTAGATGAGATGGCATTACAACAGATTAAGGAAGTGGCGGGCATTTCTTCCGTTATGTATTTTGAACCATTGGAATAGAGGATACTATGAGTTATTTATACGATACCATTGAAGATATTGTACGCCTAGCAGACCGTGAAAGTATTTCCTTTTCCGAAGTGGTTTTGCGGGCAGAAATAGAAAGTACGGGCTCTACAAAAGAGGATGTGCTAACTGAAATACGCCGTCGCATTCAAATTTTCAAAGAATCTGTTCGTGATGGTATAGCAGATACAAGAAAAAGTAAGAGTGGTATGTCTGGAGGTCAGGCGAAACAGTTAGACGAACGGAAACCCGTCTTTTTAAGTGACCTTACATACCGAGCCTTGCGCTATGCTATATCCGTGAATGAAGCCAATGCGAAGATGTTCCGTATCGTCGCATGTCCTACAGCGGGGGCCTGTGGTATTTTACCAGGGGTCATGCAAGCAGTAGGAGAAGTATACCACTGTGATGATACAGCGTATATTAATGGATTTTTAGCCGCCGCTGGTGTTGGTAATGTGGTGACAAACCAAGCTTGTGTAGCGGGTGCTGTGGGTGGTTGTCAAGCCGAAGTCGGTACGGCGGCAGCCATGGCAGCAGCCTGTGCAGTAGCTATGATGGATGGTACTACAGAAGAAGTGGTAACGGCTATGACCTTGTGCATGAAAAATGTACTCGGTTTGGTCTGCGACCCAGTGGCAGGTCTCGTGGAAGTGCCTTGCGTGAAGCGGAATGGGATTTACGCAGTTCATGCGTTGGCATCGGCAGAAATGGCAATGGCAGGCTTGCGTAGTCGTATTCCAGCAGACGAGGTCATCGGAGCTATGGATTCTATTGGGCGAGCGTTACCAGAAGCACTTCGTGAAACCAGTGAAGGCGGTTTAGCACGTACTAAAACGGGAATGGACATTACGAATCGCTTGGCGCATCAGAAATAGAGAGGATGTAGTATGGGGAGTTTAGCATACAGAGAAACAGCTGCCTACCAAGGGGCTGTACGTATTTTGCAGACTTTACAAGCAGCAGAGTATGAGGCGTATATTGTGGGCGGCGCTGTGCGAGATATACAGATGGGGCGCACTCCTCATGACTATGACATTGTCACCTCGGCTATGCCAGAGATGGTCATCGAAGTGCTGCGAAGTTCAGGGTTTACGACGACGAATGTAGTAGGAGCAACTTTTGGAGTGGTGGTGGTATCCTACGGAGAGCATTCGTATGAGGTGGCCACTTATCGGAGTGAACAATATGGTGAGGATAGTCATCGACCAGTGTCTGTACACTATCCATCGACTTTCTCAGAGGATGTGCGGAGACGAGATTTTACAATCAATGGCTTGGCTCTTACTGAAAGTGGGCACATACGGGACGAAGTCGGTGGCTTACAAGATATAGAACATCGCCGTTTATGCACGATTGGTTCTAGTCAAGAGCGCTTTCAAGAAGATGCGTTGCGCATGTTTCGCTTATGTCGGTTTGCTGGACAATTGGGTTTTTCTATCGACCCGAACACATGGGCGGGAATCGAGCCGAACTTGTATCGAGTGGAAGGCTTATCCCTAGAGCGGGTACGTATAGAAGTTGAAAAAATGTTGCTCAGTGACCATGTGGACCTCGGCTTAGATGCGTTGGTGCGCAGTCATTTGAACGACCAATATTGCCAACAAACAAC
Organism: Veillonella sp. VA142; assembly: GCF_003992135.1. GTDB lineage: Bacteria > Bacillota > Negativicutes > Veillonellales > Veillonellaceae > F0422. Next base: position 3,212 of record NZ_RQVN01000028.1, read on the forward strand.
AGGGGGGCAATCTCGGCGGATTCCTATATTGCCGGAGTTAACCCATTTAGTAGACTTACCGCAAGCCCCCGAACATCATCTTCATGATGGATGGCGTCATACCTTAGCCGTCGTACGAGAGGTGGCACCCAATTTAGTGTTGCGGTGGGCTGCGTTACTCCATGATGTGGGGAAAGGCGTAGAAGGTGTTCGAGGCTTTCATAAGGGGCGTATTACGGATCGTAATCATGATCGAGTGGGTGCTCATATGGCACGTGATATATTGACACGGCTAGGCTATGGCAAAGAATTTGTTAATCTTGTGGTATGGCTCGTGGAAAGGCATATGCGCTTTCACTTTTACGTGGCGAATGCATCAGCAGATTTACACACATGGATGCAGAAAGAAGCAAAGGGTGGCGTGTTCCGCGAAACAAAAGAATTAGCGATAGCCATGGATTATTTACAACAATTAGGGGTAGCTGATGTCATCGGTAGTGGGACGAAGGAGGCATCCCCATCGGAAATGTATGGACAACGAATGGTGTCCATGGCGCAGACTATGCCTGTACATACAAAAGATTTACATTATGATAAGGGGTTGCCTTCTATGGTACAACCCTATGTAAAAGAAGTGATGCAAACGGTATTGCAACGTGTGCAAAATGGAGAAATTTTGAATACCCCAGAGGCGTTACAGGAGGCAGGGCTTTCCAAGTATCGTCGACTGAAAGAAAAGGAGTAGTAACCATGACAGTGCAAAAAGCACGGAAACAATTAGATGAGTATGCTTTGCGATGGTTTGCGTTTATATTTGTGATCGCGTCGCTCATCGTATTGCGCTACGGATATATACAGATTGTAGCTAATGATACCTATTCAAAACGGTTTTCTAATCAATTTATTACAGATCGAGTATTGCAATCTCCACGAGGTACTATTTTTGATCGCAATGGCAACCCCTTAGCATTAAGTGTGACCGTTAACTCCGTCAGTGCGGATCCTACGATGATGCGAGTGGTGGCCAAGAAAACGCCGGAAGAGGTAGCAGATGTATTGGCACCGTATGTGCGTATTTCTAGAGAAGAAATTATTAAAAAATTAAATGAAGATACAGCCTTTGTATGGATTGATCGCCTTTTAGATGTGCCGAACTCCAATGGTATAGAAGCAGCTATCAAGGAAGCAAAGTTCAACTTTATTACCTTACATAAAGAGAGCCGCCGCTATTATCCGAATGATACTTTGTTAGCGCAGGTCCTTGGATTTGTAGGATTCAATGAAGATGGCAAAGCGGATGCAGAAGGTAAGGCAGGGCTTGAGGCAGCGTTAGATGATGTGATTCGCAGTAATGAGGTGAAAGTCAGCATTTACAACGATACAGCTGGTCGCCCCGTCTTTGAGTCCGTACAATCTCAGTTTTTACCAGATCAAGAAAAATCGGTGAATCTTACCATTGATACAACGGTGCAGTTTATTGCAGAGCGTGCACTGGATAAAGCGATGGCAGATACAAAGGCTCGCAGTGCAGCCATGATTATTATGGACCCTAAAACAGGGGAAATCTTGGCAATGGCGAACAAAAATCGAGGCATGTCTACGGATGTGAATAAACTGAAACTTGAGGATTATCGGAACAATGCGGTGGTAAGTATTTATGAACCAGGATCTACGTTCAAACCGATTATTGCCGCCTCCGCTCTGGCAGCTGGAAAGTGGCAACTAGATACAGTGTACAATGATACGGGCACCATTCTAATCGATGGGCATACGATAAAAAACTGGGACGGTAAAGGCAGAGGTAAAGTTCGCTTACTAGATATTCTAAAATATTCCCTTAATACGGGCATGGTGTACTTGGGTACGACTACCGGTGGAGATATTTTGACAGATTATGTCAAACGATTTGGGTTTGGTAAAGCCACAGGCATTGAACTACCGGCTGAGGGGGATGGTATCCTTTTTGATCCGAAGACGATGAGTAAACTAGATACGGCGACTATGTCCATCGGACAAGGGAGTGCGGTAACACCATTGCAAATGGTACAAGCCTATGGGGCCTTGGCAAATGGGGGCAAAATGATGAAACCTCATATTATTAAATCCATCGTGAACCCAGATGGAACGATTTATAAAGAGGCACAAGATGTGGAGCAAGGTCAACCGATACCTGAAAGTATTGCCAAACAGATTACGGATATTTTAGAGAAAGAAGTCTCCGAAGGTGGTGGACATAAGGCGTATGTAGAAGGCTATCAATTTGCTGGTAAAACTGGTACGGCGCAAAAACTAGATGCTGAACATGGAGGCTATTTGAACGGTCGTTATATTGCGTCCTTTATTGGTTATGGACCGGTAGAAGATGCCCAATTTGTAGCATTAGTTGTGATTGATGATCCAGCAGGTACTTACTATGGTAGTCAAATTGTGGCTCCTGTATTCCAAGATGTGATGTCACAATTAGTGCGGTACTATAAGCTTTCACCAACTCGTAGTAAACACAATGACAAAGATAAGGCAAAAGGTGGAACTAATGTATTAGCAGTACATCGTAATAAAGATGGATCTGTGATTGTGCCAAATTTTGTGGGACATGCCTATGGGGAGGTTCGCGATTGGGTTCATGAAGCTGGATTAACGTTCAAACCAACCGGTACAGGCTATGCCATTTCGCAAGATGAGGGCGTGGGCAGTACCTTGGAACAAGGTGAATCGATTACCGTTCATTTTAGTCGGTAAGATTCGTAGGCTGTGTAGGTACATAGAGATAGATATGACATAGGGATACACTATGAGATTATGAATGTGAGGATATCATGATAGAATTATTAGGAAAACCAGTAGCACAGGCTCGTAAGGCTGTGCTACTGGAGAAGATGCAAGTACTAGTGGACCAAGGTGTAACGATCACTCTAGGTATTTTATTAGTGGGTGATGATGGTGCAGCCAAAATGTATGCTACGTTCATGGAAAAAGTGGCGAAAGGGGCAAACTTTGGCACTGAGTTAGTAGAATTGCCAGAAACTGCTACGCAAGAAGAGGTAGAGGTGGTGATTCATAGATTCAATACAGATGAACGTATCTATGGTGTTTTGCCATTGATGCCAATGCCAAAACACATTGACAGTGAAGCGGTGATTGGTGGATTAGACCCAGCAAAAGATATTGATGGGTTAACGACCTATAACATTGGATTGGTTAGCTCTGGTAAAGGTGGCTACGTGCCATGTACACCGAAAGCGTGCATGGCGATAATCGACCATTATGGCATTGAACTAGCAGGCAAAAAAGTGGTTGTTCTAGGCCGTAGCCAAGTGGTGGGTAAACCAGTGGCATTGTTGGCACTAGAACGTAATGCGACAGTGACAATTTGCCATTCTAACACACAAAACTTAGCAGCTGAATTAGCACAGGCAGATGTGGTTATTGCGGCGGTTGGTAGAGCACATATGGTGCATGGCTCTATGCTGAAAGAGGGCTGTGTGGTGATCGATGTAGGTATTAACGACCTAGAGGGACAAACCGTAGGGGATGTGGACTTCGCCTCTGCCAGTGAGGTGGCGTCTGCCATCACTCCTGTGCCAGGTGGCGTTGGGTCTGTGACGACTACTATGATGTTAGAAGGATTATACGAGGCGTACTATGCACGAAATGGCCATCGCTGAGGGAATTATGGATGTGGCGCTAGATACTTTGAAAGCTAACGAAGGCACCATCATTCATGCTATACAAGTACAGATTGGTGTCCTATCTGGGGTAGAACCAGATGCCTTACACTTTTGTTTTGATGCGGTGACGCAAGGGACACCAGCACAAGGGGCTAAGCTAGACATAGAAACGATTCCTATGAAAGGACGTTGTTTAGATTGCTATCAAGAATTTTCAATGGAACAGTATCGTCATGTATGCCCACACTGTGAAAGCTTTGCCGTAGAAGAATTACAAGGCAGAGAATTGCGTGTGGCATCTATTGATATGGATTAAAGGAGTACTATGGAAGTACAAGTAATGACAAATGTATTGGCAAAAAATGATGCCATTGCAGAAATACTACAACAACAATTTAAAGATAAACATATTTTGGTGATGAACTTATTGGGCTCTCCAGGGGCAGGCAAAACTTCCCTATTAGAGGCCACGTTGCAAACCTTGTCTAAGGACTATCGCATTGCGGTTATCGAAGGTGATTTATTTACCGATAAAGATGCGGAGCGCATTCATGCTACCGGGGTACCAGTGATTCAGATTAATACGGTAGGTGGCTGCCATTTAGATGCGAATATGATCCGGGAGGCCATAGGTGAACTAGATTTGGACGCGTTGGACTTAATCATCATTGAAAATGTAGGTAACTTAGTGTGTCCGGCAGAATTTTTCATCGGTGAAGATATGAAAGTCACAGTCCTTTCTATCACTGAAGGGGAAGATAAACCACTCAAATATCCATTGATTTTCAAAGAATCTTCGGCAGTTCTATTAAACAAAGTTGATTTATTACCGTATGTACCATTTAAGATGGATGAGGCGATTCGAGATATTAACTCCCTGCAACCAGGTGTGCCAATTTTCCAAGTGAGCTGTACGCAGGCAGAAGGGCTTTTACCATGGATTACTTGGGTGAAAGAACAACTAGAGGAGCGACGTAACCATGAAAACTAATTGGAAAGTTACCCTAGCAGCTATGGCAGTAGTAGGTATGTTGGGAGTACAGCCGCAGATTGTGCTAGGACAAGATACTAGTGGAAATACTGTCAACAAACAGGTAGAGTCTGTTGTTACTAAACAAGATGGCAGTGGACATGCCGTAAGTAAGACGGTTGACTCGATGGCCAAGGAGAAAGGCTCGGATGAAAAGAATGTAGCAACAGCAGATGCTGCGGAAGGAAAAACTGTATTAGAGACAAAGCATAATGGCACCACTGTACTACGGAAGGTGTCCCTAGGGACATCGACCTTTACTGTAACACCAGAACAGGTGGCAGAAGAGTTGGCGTTGCGTAAGTTCTTACAAGAGAAAAAAGCATCTTTTGTAGAAGGGGAAGAAGAAAACTTAGCATTAGTAGGCACTTCTTATACGGCGAATCGTATACCACAACTTGTTATTACTGATGCATTTGTTAAAGAACTCGAAGCAGAGGCGAAAGCACGTATAGAAGCAAAACAACATGAACCTTGGGCATTTCCAGATGTGGATGTGATGAAAGAAAAACTAGAGGCCATTGATAAGAAGAAAGCCGTTGATACCCATGTTAGTGATACAGTAGATGAGAATGATGTTGATGGGGTAGGTGATTTTGTAGAGACGGAGTCTGAAGATACTGCGGAAAGTAAGATAGAAACCGATACATCTGAGGAAGCTAAGGCACAGAAACATAATGACGCTAACAATACAGCAGAGCATACAGATTCTGGTAAGGCTAAGAAACTTGCAGGAGAGGTGAAAGATACAAAAGATATACATGATCGGAAACAACCTAAAACTCCTACATATCCTATCGACCTATTATGGACAGATAAACCGACTATCTTCTTGCATGAAGATGTACATGTAGGCGCTACACGTGGGGAAGTGCTCTTTGCTTGGGGTGCACCACAGGCTATGTGGCGTAATAACAAAGATGGTTCATTGCTATGGCTATATATAGGTGAACTTGGTAAAGAAAAAACTATAACAAAAAACAAAAAAAGTTCTATGCAAAAGGAGGAGTTTTCACAGTTGGTGAAGAACTCTTATACTAGTGACTCTTTAGCAGGTTCTAACAGTTCTGTGGGTTATGTGTGGCTTTCATTGAAAGATGGGAAAGTGACACATTTGGGAATGATTACGGGTCAAGACTGGCCTCGTTTTGCTATACCAGCCACTACATTAGAAACGTTTAAGCCCAATACAATGACAGAGTCAGATTTCTCTTTGATGGGTTACCGATTAGGTGACACATTTACCAATGATCCTAATCGATCTTGGGAAGAAAGAGGAAAGCTGTACGGTCAGGAATTTTTAGGGTATAAGGATGTAGTTATCGCATATAACAAGGAACACGAAATCACTCGTGTCATGATCAACTCATCGCTTGGTACGACGAAACGCGGCATTTCATTGGGAGATTCTAAATACTTACTGCTCTATCTCTACGGAGTGCCAGATTTTGAAGAACCTGCTAATCAGCATGATAACACTAAAGGAGTAGTGTATGGCTATCGCCATCCGGTGCTAGAACATACTTACCTATTGTTTACATTAGATGACAAATTTATTAGAGAAATATTGTTGTCAACTCAAAAGAAAAGCGAACTTGTTTCGTCTATGAAGTCTATGGCGTTGTGATAACGTCATTTATGCAAAAGGAAGAGCACGGCATACCCCCTCACAAACGGTATTTCATAATGTTTGTTCGGGGGCACGCCGTGCTCTTCTTGTGTTTGTGTGATTTGGTCAGTAAGGGAACGCCACAAGGCTGCTACGCAAAATTGCGTCGCTTGGGGGAGGGAAGACCGCAATACACCCCCTCAGAAACGGCATTTCATGATGTTTGTTCGGAGCACGCGGTGCTCTTCTTGTGTTTGTGTGATTTAGTCAGTTAGGGAACGCCACAAGGCTACTACACAAAATTGCGTCGCTTGGGGGAAGGAAGAGCACGGTATACTCCTCACAAACGGTATTTCATAATGTTTGTTCGGAGCACACCGTGCTCTTCTTACGTTTGGTATGTGCTAATCATAGCACTTTTAGACTTACTATATAAGTAATGAAAAAGCCTAACGGATAAGGTCAAGTACACCTTAGCACGTTAGGCTTCATCAGATTTTAAAGCTATTTGAGATGAGCCTAACGCCGATCAAACGTTGATGGCGCTTCTTTTTTTTGTATGTCCAGTATACTATATTTTACAATGAAAAACTACTACATATGCATCTTGAATTTGCAGCTTGAATTGGGGGGGTAAGTTTCTAAAAAGTTATTTGACACAATGTAATTTGAATGGTATTATACATCAGTATTTCATATGTAATTAGTAGGTGAATAGAATGGATGGTAAGGGAGGTAAGTGTATGAATAGTAAGTCGATAGCAGCTATTGCGATGACCGCTGTGCTGGCTATAGAGTATGGAACTGTGCAAGCAATAGGACAGGGGTCCTATGCTTCGTATGGGATACAGCTCGGGAGTGAGTACTCTGTCGGAGTAGGGGAATTTCAGATTTATGGTGATAATGCAGTAGTGGTGGGGACAGTATCTGCACAAGCGAATGATAAGGGTACATCTATTGGACCGTATGCAGGAGGAAGTAGTGATGACGGGTCTACTAATCTTGGATATAATGCATTGGGTCGTGCTTTCAACACGATAGCATTGGGAAGATTGACTGTATTATATGGAAATCAATCGATGGGTATTGGGTATAAGACACGTGCTTTCTTTGGTGTTGAAAATGGTATAGCCATTGGTGAATCGTCAAGGGCGAGTGAAACTAATTCTGTTGCACTAGGGTCTCAAACAGTATCTAACCGTGATGAGGGTGTAGTGGGATACGATCCTTTGAATATAGCTGTTATAAAAGATCCCGCGAAAGGTAGCTTACAGCTACCTACTGCATTACAAGCGGAAATAGCAACTAAAGAAGCAGAATATAAAGTTTTGCAAGGAGAATATGAAACTATTCGAGGGGACATATATAAATTATCTGAAAAAAGAGCAGCATTAATAGGTGAATTAACACGGGGTGAAGTGACAGATCAAGAGGAATTAAATGCTATAAGGACTCAATCGCAAGAAAAATATGATTTATTAAAGAAAAAAGGTGCAGAGCTATCGAATAAGAAAGCAGAAATGAATCAGATAGCGGGTACTTGGCGGTCTGGACAAGGCGCTATATCTATTGGCAATTCTGAAAAAGGGGATACAAGACAGCTCATAGGGTTAGCAGCTGGATCAGAAGATACTGATGGTATTAATGTGGCACAACTAAAATCGTTAGATTTGGCGGCTCATCGTGCATTGGATAGGACGATTGGACAGTTGAGGAATGAGGCGAGACAGGGAAATACGATGACGGCTGCTCTTGCTGTACTAAAACCAGTCGCTTATAAAGTAAATGAACCAACGCAAGTGTTAGCAGGTGTAGGACAATATGCAGGTCATAGTGGCTATGCTTTGGGTGTCGCTCATTATAGGAATGAAAGAATGATGGTGAATGCAGGAGCAGCACTTTCAGGAAATCAATTGGTGTATAATGCGGGTGCTACGTTACGATTAGGTAAAAAGGGGGCATCCTTAGCCGCGGATAGAACTCATCTATCAATAGACAGCTTATTTGCAGCATTACAACGAGAGCAAACTAGAAACCAACGTCAAAAACAAGTACTACGAGAGTTGGAACTAGAAAATCAACAGTTGCACCAAGATGTGGAGCAACTAAAACAAATGGCAAGACAATCAATGTATGGTGAAAGATAGGATGAAGTGAGGTAAGTAATGAAAAGACATTGTGTGGTACCTTTGATACTAGCTAGTATTTTGGCAACAGGTTTAGGAAGTGTGCAAGCAGCGGGTAATGGTTCTTATGAAGCTGGTGGAGGTAATGCTTCTGGAGATAATTCTGTAGCGATAGGGGCGTCAGCGTCGAGTGCTGGACAGGATTCTGTGTCCATAGGCGCTGGGGCAACTTCTGCAAAGGAGGAAGGCGTAGCAATCGGTAGAGACGCACGAAGTGATAAAGCAGGTGCTATCAGTATGGGATATAAAGCACAGGCTATGGGCGAAAATGCTCTGGCATTGGGACGAGAGGCTCAAGCGCACGGAGAAAACGGTTCTATTAGTATAGGTGTTGAAGCGATTACTGGGGATGGCAGCAGTGGCTCGGTAGCTATTGGTACCTCGGCTAAAACAGAGGCTGCGGATAGTGTGGCGCTAGGATCGTATACATTAGGGAACCGAAATAAAGGTACTTTAGGATATGATCCGTCTGAAGAGTTTGTAGTAAAAGGTGCTAATGGGACAGTACAGTTGAATTCTAATTTACAGACTCAATTTGAGGCAAAGGATGCGGAATATAAGGCGTTACAAAAAGAAATTGTGGCGATTCAGACTGAAGTTAATACGCTATTAGAGAAACAAAAAGAATTGATAGACGCTAATAAAACGACAGAATTAGAAACTGTAAATGCAAAAATACAAGAGAAAAATGTTAAGCTATTTAAGAAGAATATAGAGCTATCTGAAAAAGAGAAAGAAAAAAATAAAGTTTTAGGTGCTTGGAATGGATTAAGAGGTGCTGTATCTATTGGTAACTCGGAAACAGGAGATACAAGACAGTTGATAGGTCTAGCAGCGGGCTCTGAAGATACGGATGGTGTCAATGTAGCTCAACTAAAATCCTTGGAAACAGCTACCTACAAAGCGATTGATGCAGCGGCTAAAGGATTGCGTGGTGAAATTCATCGAGGGAATGCAATGACAGCAGCCTTAGCAGCCCTAAAACCTATCCAATATAAAGTGGATGAACCAACACAAGTAATGGTAGGTATAGGTAAGCAGGAAGAAAAAATGGGCTATGCCCTAGGCGTGGCACACTATACCAATGAAAGAACGATGTTCAATGCAGGGGCGGCTTTCTCAGATGGTCAAATGATCTATAACTTGGGTGCTACACTTCGCTTTGGTAAGGGTGGTAAAGGTGCTGGTGCCTTTGGGGACAATGCATCCCTTTCTGTATTAGCTGATGCGTTACAAGAAGAAAAACAACAAAATGATCGTCAAGAACAGTCTATCGTTAAGTTGCAATCGGACAATCAGCAACTACGAAGTGATATAGAAATGTTGAAACAACTTGTTTCGGCTAAGAAATAGGTGGCGTTCTTAGCTTGATATTGGGCAAAGGGAAGAGCACGACATATTCCTCCGCAAACTGATACAGTGGTTAGGTTTGCTCCGGAACATGTCGTGCTCTTCTTATGTTTGCAAATGTGAGTAAAAAGAACGCCATCCTATTTTTATCCAGAATGGCGTTTTGGGGGAAGGAGCACGCCGTGCTCTTCTTGTGTTTGTGTGATTTGGTCAGTACGAGAAAGCCACAAGGCTACTATTCAAAATGGCGTTCTTGGGGGAAAGGAAGACCGCAATACACCCCTCAGAAACGGCATTTCATGATGTTTCTTCGGAGGTATATTGCGGTCTTCTTGTTGCTGGCATAGGTAAGCGATACAGAACGCCATCGTAGACCATATTTTACAATAAAAAACTACTATAGAATGTATCTTGAATTTGCAACTTGAATTGGGGGGGGGTAAGTTTCTAAATGGGCATTGGACTGACTAATAGAATATAATATATAATGAAATTTAATATTCATAGTAAATTATTATACTTTTATACAATAGGAGAGGTGCTATATGAAACATAAAGCCACGTTAAGTGTATTAATAGCTAGTGCGTTGACTGCTAGTTATATGGGTGTCAATGCAATGCCAGGACCTGGTTCGTATGAGGCTGGTGATGGGGCGAGTGCAAGTGGTCAAAACTCGGTAGCTGTTGGTTCAAGTGCAACAGGAAATCAGGATGAAGTAGTTGCTATAGGGGCAGGAGCTAATGCAACAAAGGTACAATCAGTGGTTGTTGGTCGTAATGCGGTAGCCATGCAGGAAGGCGCAGTTGGTATTGGATATACTTCTAAAGCAGGTACTAAATCTGTTGCGGTAGGTTTCAATGCAGAAGCACCGGGTCCGAATTCGGTATCGGTGGGCAATAAGGCTCTTTCATTGAGTGCTCATACAGTGTCTGTAGGTAATGAATCAAGAGCGTTGAAAGAAGGTTCCATTGCCATAGGTTCTGAAGCTAAGGTTGGTGGATTTGCAAATGAAGGTGGTACTAACTCTATTGCTGTGGGACGTCAATCAAAAGCGGTAGGAGATGCTGCTGTTGCTATTGGTAATGGAGCTACGTCCAATATATTGAATGGAATAGCTATTGGTAATGGTGCTGGTAATAATGCTAATGATAAGCCTAGTAGTGGTACTAGTGCAGGCAGTATATTTATTGGTATGCAAGCAGGGCAAAATACGACAGGTAATATCAATGCTTTTATAGGCAGTGGAGCAGGTTCAAATACAACTGGATCAAATAACATTGCCTTTGGTAATGGTGCGGGAACATCTGTAACAGGTGATCATACTATTTCCATAGGTTTTAATGCATCTAAATCTTTAAGTGGACTCAATAATATCTCTATTGGTCAAAGTGCAGGGATATTTGTGAAGGGCACAAGTAACATAACTATAGGTTCAAATGCAAATAGTTTTAAGAAAGAAACCCCTATAAGCTATGGAGTGGCCTTGGGTACAGAGAGTGAGACTCTTGGTGATAGAACGGTAGCATTGGGGGCAGCAGCAAAAGCAAAGTCAATCGGTGCCACTGCTGTAGGTATGGCTGCAGAATCAAATAATGGGTTTGCTACAGCTCTTGGTTATCATGCTGTTGCAGATGGTGGACATTCTATTGCGATAGGTTTAAACTCTCATGCTGTAGCTGGGTACTCCGTAGCCCATGGTTCCTGGGCTGAAAGTAATGGTAAATTTGGGACAGCTATTGGATATGATGCACATGCTAATGGTGAGAGAAGTGTTGCCTTAGGAAAAACTGCAATTGCAGAAGCTAATGATTCTGTTGCGTTAGGGGCTAATGCAACAAGTGATCGTAATGCTGAGGTGATTGGGTATGATCCATCCGAAACTACAGTTGTAAAAGGAATAGATGATGCGTTACAGTTGAATGCTGCTCTACAAGCACAATTTGATGCAAAGGACGCAGAATATAAAGCATTACAAAAAGAAGCTGAAGCCATTCAAACGGAACGCAATACACTATTAGAAAGACAAAAAGAGTTAAAGGAAGCTAATAATACGACAGAATTAGAAGCTGTCAAAACGCAATTAGCAGATAATAAAACTCGTTTAGATGCGAAAAATAAAGAAGTGTCTGACAAAGAAATAGAAATTAATAAACTCGTAGGAACTTGGAAGGCAAGAAAAGGTGCGGTGTCTGTTGGTAATTCTGCACGCGGCGAAACTCGTCAAATTATCAATGTAGCAGCAGGCACGGAAGATACAGATGCGGTAAATGTGGCGCAATTGAAAGCTGTGACGAATGGCGGCTTTACAGTGTCTACAAATTCTTACGATGCTACGGATGAAACAACGAAAACGAGTACGAAAACTACTCTTATTAAAACTAAAATTGGTGGCATTTTACCTATTGAAGGAAAAGCAAGTACTGTCTATGGATCTACCTCTGCTCCAGCTGCGAATTATTCCTCCGATAATTTGATTACCTATGCGGATGCGGGTACAGTACGTATTGGTATGCTGAAATCACCGACTTTCACAAGCGTATCCATTGGTGATACGAACCCAATTACCTTGGCGAATGACAATGGTAAACTTACTGTTGGTGGTAGCGAAGTCGTGACAAAAGGCAATATCACTACTATCATCAATAACTTGTATGAGTTTAGTAATGGCCTTACAACTGAAAGTAAAGATGGCAAAACCATTGTTAAATTGGACAAAGAAACGCTCAAAAATGATGCGGCTTTCAAAGGACCAAAAGGAGACACAGGCGCCGATGGTAAATCTGCCTTAGACGTATGGAAATCTATTCCAGGTAACGAAACTAAAACCGCTGCAGATTTTGCAACAGCTATCAAAGGTGAAAAAGGTGAAAAAGGTGAAACTGGAGCAACTGGCGCTGATGGTAAATCTGCCTTAGACGTATGGAAATCCATCCCTGGTAACGAAACTAAAACCGCTACAGATTTCGCAACAGCTATCAAAGGTGAAAAAGGCGAAAAAGGTGATGATGGTAAATCTGCCTTAGACGTATGGAAATCTATTCCAGGTAACGAAACTAAAACCGCTACAGATTTCGCAACAGCAATCAAAGGTGAAAAAGGCGATAAGGGCGACAAAGGCGACCCAGGCAAATTACCAGACTTTATTTCTATCGTAGATTCTAAAGGTAATGCTACACCAGGTAGCGCTAATGCTGGTACAGGAACAACACCAGGTGGTACGAATCCTGGTACGGGATCCATACCAAATGTAGGACCTAATGGTGGTTCAAACGCAAATACCAATGCTACCATTACAATTTCCAATGGTAACGATGTTTCCAATCCTACGCCTACGATTACTTTCAAAAAGGATGACAAAGGCAATGGTACTGGTGTGATTACAGGCCTTAAAACACCAGATGGAACAGATGCAACGGCAGCTACGAATGTGGAGTATGTGACAAATGCGATTAAAACGTCGAATCACAATGTGGATACAGCGTTGCGTCGTTTGAATGATGTTATTGGTGAAGTGCGTGATGAAGGCCGTTCTGGTAATGCCATGAATGCGGCGCTTGCTGCCTTAAAACCATTGGATTATAAAGAACATGAACATACGCAAGTGATGGCTGGCGTTGGTCACTATGAGGACAAAACTGGCTTTGCCTTGGGTGTAGCACATTTCACAAATGAAAGAACTATGTTCAATGCGGGTGTTGCTCTTTCGGGAAATAAACAGATGTATAATGCAGGGGCTACTTTCAGATTCGGATCTAGTAGTGACGAAGTGGAAACGGTTCCTAAAACTGAATTAGAAATGCTTCGCGCTGAACTAGAACGCGAGAAGGCTAGAAATGCAGAACAAGAAGCTGCTATTGAAATGTTAAAACAACTTGTTTTGGCTAAGAAATAGGTCGTCACTTATTACGCTATGTAGCCTGTGGCGTTCGTAACTAAATATGATAAAAGGAAGAGCACGGCATACTCCTCACAAACGGTATTTCATAATGTTTGTTCGGAGCACGCCGTGCTCTTCTTGCGTTTGTGAGATGTAGTCAATCAGGGAACGCCACAAGGCTACTACTCGTAACTGCATTCCTAAGTGGGGAGGAGCACGCCGTGCTCTTATTGTGTTTGTGAGATGTAGTCAATCAGGGAACGTCACAAGGCTGCTACTCGTAATTGCATTCCTAAGTGGGGAGGAGCATGCTGTGCTCTTCTTGTGTTTGTGGAATTGGGTCAGTAAGGGGACGCCAGAAGGTTACTATTCGTAACTGCATTCCTTAGGTATAGGAAAATTTTACGAAGCATTTCTACAAAACGTTTATAATTTTTTTGTAAAATGCTTGCATTAGAAATAATAGATATGGTATTATATACAGGTAGCCAAGAGCGACACTACTGAGTAAAAAAGTTCTTGACAAACTACATAAGAGCATATATAATGATATATGTAATGTGCTGGCGTAGCTCAATCGGTAGAGCAGCTGACTTGTAATCAGCAGGTTGTGGGTTCAATTCCTATCGCCAGCTCCATTTTTTTGGAGGGATTCCCGAGCGGCCAAAGGGAGCAGACTGTAAATCTGCCGTCTTCGACTTCGAAGGTTCGAATCCTTCTCCCTCCACCATTTTCATCGCGGGGTGGAGCAGTTGGTAGCTCGTCGGGCTCATAACCCGAAGGTCGCAGGTTCAAGTCCTGTCCCCGCAACCATGTTAATTCGTTAGTGATTGAATGTGCTGGTGTAGCTCAGTCGGCAGAGCGTATCCTTGGTAAGGATAAGGTCACCGGTTCAATCCCGGTCACTAGCTCCATATACTTGGCGGCATAGCTCAGTTGGCTAGAGCAATCGGTTCATACCCGGTGTGTCCGCGGTTCAAATCCGTGTGCCGCCACCAATAACCTCACTTAGGTGGGGATTTTTTATGGCTAACATTCGGAATAAATATTGGGGATGCTCTTATATGAGCATCCTCAACTTTTATTATAGAAATTCTATATGTCTGTGAACAATATTTCGTTTGTATTACGCTTCGCATAGATAAGTCTGCGAACTTCCATGGTATCATCGATAACTACATAAAAAATAGGCTCTTTGTCAAATGTGGGGGCTACTCATATAAAAAGTTCTTAGCGCTAGCTATTTAAATAGCTAGTGCTATTCTT
>NZ_RQVN01000029.1 GCF_003992135.1 Veillonella sp. VA142
TATACCAATGAAAAGGGTCCTTCGGGACCCTTTTGCCTATTAAAAATATAAAAAATAGAGGAAAGTTGATACTTTTTGATCAACTTTCCTCTATTTTATTTGTGGGCTATTTTGTTACAGCCCCTTGTTATATGCAATCACTTTAGACACTCTTAGTGCCATAAAAGAGCTGTACTCACATGTCACATACACATGCTAATACAGCTCTTTTTAATAGAAATATATATAATTTTAGTTGTTGCGCAAGAACCCAAGTTGACCTAAATCATCTAATGTACTGTCTACTACCGCACGACCTTTTAACGGTACCACTTCACCAGATGGTTTCGTTTCATCTACTTTCAGAATTTCATCAGCTACTTTGTAAAGTTCCTCCAACGTTTTTGGCGTTTCTAACTCTTTCATCATGAGCACATGAGCAGAGTTAAATCCTGTAATACTATCATTGTGCAAATCAGAGATATTGATGAATCTAGACCCCCCTCGATCCACAATAGTTTGTACATAGTTCGCCATTTCTTTTGGCACCGTGGACACACCTTCTTTGAATGTGTTAATTTCTTTTTTCTCTGTCACAGGTGCAATAAATCCACACAATAAGAACCGAATGAGCATACTGTATAATTCTATTTCATTATACTCTGCTCCGTCTTGCAATCGTTTCGCATCTTCCTTACAATCGGCAACAGTAAACGCATCTCCTTTACGGCATTGGTTTACAATGGCTTGTTCTACCACATTCGCTGTATCTTGTAATTCCTTACCCTTATTGATCATACCGAAATACAGGGAATCAAGAGTAGCAATTAAAAACTCTTCATTATGACGTAGTAAATGAGCTTGTGACTCATGGCATAATAAGGAGCGACGGAATTGGGTATCGAAATAGAAATCTAGAATTTGTTCTTTCGTGTTCCAATCTCCACCAGACATAGCCTCAATTAATTCTCTACGTTCTTTTTTCATCCACGTAGTAGCAGACAGTTGGAAATCCGTATCAGCTACATAGGCTAATTTATGTTTGTTAGCGCGGTCAATAAAATCCGTTATATATACAGGGTCGTTAATAGGTTCTAAATATTCGTGAGCAATATAATATGTTTTATGATCTAAAGCAGAATCAAAGCTATCTGTTTTCCAGCCTAATTTAGGTACAATCTCCTTAGACTCTTTGATGAGTTCATTCATGTGATGTACAAAGGAAATCCCCTTTTCTGTGCGAGGTAATAAATCCATATCCTGGTCATACCGTGTGGCAAAGAACATCATCTCCCGCACTTGCTCTAATCGATGCCAACCTGGGTACACATTATAAGAAATGTAAGCAACTCCTCGTTCAGACAAGTTCACATTACAAATTTCTAGAATTTTATCTTTCACCACATCTGGTACCCAAGACCAAATACCATGAACGATAATGTAATCAAATGTGCCAAAATCCTTGTCAATTTTTAGGATATCTTGCTCTACCAATTTTATATTTTTTAGAGCGATGGCGTCGATGATTTCATTACCAATTGCAATTTGAGACCCACTAAGGTCAACACCTACAAAAGACGCCTCTGGATGGTACACAGCTTGCCCAATAATATTGCCTCCCATAGAACAACCAAGTTCTAGGACACGGGCTTCTTTTGCTGGCACTGGATTCAAGCCCCATAATTTTGCCTTCGCTTCTAAACTGTTGATAGAGGTTACTCCAAAGGATTTTGAAGGATACACCAATTCATTATAGGCGTCTTTTAAACGTTCAATCACGGTCGTTTCTTCTTTAGAAATTGTTGTTTTCTTATTTTTGTTCATTAATAATGCCCTTCTTACCAATTGATTCATCTATATATACTGTCATTTACACTGCTATATTCTAAGCATATGTAATGTAATCAATTTATTATAACAGACCACCACAACTTTTGCTAATATCCTATAAACATTATTGGTAATTTTTCTTATAAAATATGCAATACTTGTAAAAGTATAACAATCGTATAAATGGCAAATCCTGCATATAGGATATGTAATACCCGGTTCACTATAACCTCTAGGTTCATACTGTCCTTTTTAAATAGTCTTTCATGTCGTACTAAAAAGAGATCTGGTTGACGAGAATTAGCAGCACTTAGGACAATGCGATAGGCCTCAACAGCAGAACGAATTCCCACTATAATACTTACACAAACGAGGCTAATTAGCAATGTATCTAGCCACTGAGGGTCACGAATGAAGCCTTTCACTAGCAAAATGCCTAACACATCTGCAGCCCCTGTAAAAATGATTCCACTCACGGCCAAACCAGCCACTGCCTTTGGAGATATAAAATTTAATACCTCTTCCAACGCATGACCTGCACTCTCGGCTTTTTCTTCTTTTGATTCCGATTTCACCCATCTGTGAATAGACCACAATTGATAGATAGTCCACGCTATCAAATACGCTAAATACATGTGTAATTCTGTCATCTTATTCCCTCCATTCTAATCTATTACTGTTATATAATTCCCATAACTGCTCTATGGTTAATACTAACACAGTATGTTTAAATATACTACTAGGAAATGATTCATGATATTGTTGAGGGCTACTAGATTATTGATTACCATTCTAATATAATCTTTCCCTTTACTAATGAAAGAATACCTAGCCTACTACTTAGGTTAGGTATTCATAGTCCTATAGCAAATTTTTAATGTCCTTCTTTGACTTGGAAGATTTCTCCTGTGACAGCGTCAACTTTAATTTCTACTTCACGTGTTAACGTTTTTCCATCGATTTCATAATGAGCACGGCCGTGATCTATATCGAACTTCACTTTTTCAATGCGATAGTCAGGGTATGCTGTTTTGAAGATTTCCATCGCTTTTTCTTGCGTGATTTGTGCTTGTGGCTGTGTTGATTGTCCATCTACAGTTCCTGTTTGTTGTGATACAGCACCATTTGTCGCTCCTGCTGGCGTTCCATTCACAACTGGTGTCGTTTGGACAGGTCCTTTTACGGCCGGAATAGCACGTGTGTACTGCTCACGGTCTTGATACCAAAACCAACCCATCGCACAACCTGTCACGATTACGCCCGCTAAAAAAGAAATAATGGTTCGTTTCATACTATGTCTCCTTGCTTAATTTTTACAGTCTTAACTCGTATATAGAAATAGGAGGGAAACCTATACTGCGTTTGCTCAATGTATTTGCATATTACATTTATATACTAGATTTGCACACTACATTTACATAGCACATTTTCTTAGCATATCTATACAGTATATCTACATATTTCCATATAATTTATAGAAATATAGTATCATATCTCTATTTCTATGAGCAAGGGCTCTCGTAAAACTTCATCAAACTTTTAAACTACTCTTCTTATACCGCCTATCATTACAACATCTAGAAATAGCAAAACCTCCATTATGCCTCTATATTAACATTTTATGGCATTAGAATCCTCACAGTACATCATAGATTTTATAATGTCCTAACACTTGCAAGTAATTAGACAGTTCTCGCACTTCTATTAAAGCTTGTTGTACTTCAGCCTCACGACCTTCCCCTTCGATGTCAATGTAAAAGAAATATTCCCATGGCGTATGCATGCATGGTCGTGATTTGATATTGACCATGTTCAGCTGATGGTCTTCAAAAACTCGCAGGACTTTCACCAACGCCCCCGGTGTATTCGGTGTTTGTACAATAATGCTTAGCTTGTGAGCATCACGGATCAGTACATCTTTATGGGTGATGATGAAGAATCGTGTAAAATTTTCCTTAAAGTTTGCAATGTCTGGCGCCAATACATCAAGCCCATATAACTGCTTAGCTGATGCATTGGCTATGCATGCTTTCGTGATATCCTGTGTATCACTTACATATTTTGCACTTACTGCAGTGTTACTCATAGGTCCCAACTGCCAAGAACTATGGGTCGCCAAAAATTGCGAGCATTGCATGAGGGCTTGCTCGTGAGAGTACACCTCTTGAATCGTGTCTAGGCTAGCACCCTCTATGCCCAATAAACTATGGCTAATACGATGACGTACTTCTCCAACGATGTGAATATTTTTATCCTTGATTAAATCTGTGCTGTCCCGTACTTCACCGACGATAGAATTTTCAATAGGCAATATGGCATAATCGATACGCCCTTCATGGACAGCTTGCACCAGTTCACGATGACTTTGACAGCGCTCAATCCGTTGCCCTTTCACAGAGCCACCCTTTTCTATATATTTTGAAAGTAAATTCTGCAACACTTCATAGGCATAAGCCCCTGGAACTCCCGTATATCCTAGCACAGAGTGGGCAAGTTGTAAATCTGTAACTCTTTCATCTGCCATGGTAAACCCTCCTGTTTCCCGTTCTCAACACTGATATATGTACACTATTATACACAAAAGTACATGAAACCTTAACTAATATATATATTTCTATTGATATCCTTCAAAAATTCGATGCAAGTTGACATTCTCTCATTGCTGTGATAGGATTGACTCGTAAATGTATATCTAAAAGCGCGGAACTTTATCGTTGGTGCTCCCCACCATAGAATGTGATATCATTCTGAAAGCGAGGAGCTTTACCGTTGGTGCACCCCACCATAAAATGAATTATCATTTTTAAAGAGAGGTCCATAAGGATGGTGCACCCCACCATGGATATACTTTATTTGCAATATAAGCCGGGATGTATCTCGGCTTTTCTTTTTATGGACTATAGGAGCTTTCTATGAATACGCAACCAAACTTAAGCTTTTATAAAATTAATGAAACATATATCGAATCATTACAAATTATTGACCCCGATGTTAGAATTTCAACCGGAGATAAACGAACTCGTCCCTATGTAGGTATAGTTCTTACCATCCAAGATAGACTATTTTTTGCACCTCTCTCTTCTCCAGCTAAATTTCCAAGTACATTAGATTCTAATGAGCTACAAATTGCTAAAGCAAAAAAATCTAACATTGAAAAAAGACGTATCAGTATAAAAGTTATCAGTAATAAGCAAGTTCATCTTTGTAATGTAATTATTGGAAAAATAATTCCTGTGCCTAAGTCTCAAATTACTGAAATTTCTATCCAAGACTTGCTATCCTCAACTATCTCTTCTGAGAAAAAATATGGCGACTTATTACAAAAAGAATATTACGCTATTAATGCAATGAAAGATATAATTTACACTAAAGTATTACGTTTTTATACAAAATCCTTAACTAACACATTACCAAAGCATAATAAGACGCATTGTGTAAATTTACAAAAGGCCATCGCCTATCATGATTCTTGGATAGAAGAGCATCTATAATATCGTCTCTCATACCATCACAAAAATCGGTTATGACATAGGCATGTA
This sequence comes from Veillonella sp. VA142, assembly GCF_003992135.1. Taxonomy (GTDB): domain Bacteria; phylum Bacillota; class Negativicutes; order Veillonellales; family Veillonellaceae; genus F0422. Next base: position 5,349 of record NZ_RQVN01000029.1, read on the forward strand.
TATTCTCCCTCTTTTTAGAACCCCATCATAGCGCACATAGGCTAAGCAGTATCAAGGATATCTAACTAATAACATATATAAAAAAAGCGCGGCATACTCCGGAGCAAACCTAACGATAGTATCAGTTTGTGGAGGAGTGTGCCGTGCTTTTTTATATCCTATATGATGCTTATCCTAAGTGCGCTATGACAGCGTCAGTCATGCCTTGGGTATTCACTTTAGTAAATCCTTCACGGTACATATCACCTGTGCGATAGCCCGCATCAAGAACGGCTGTTACTGCTTGTTCGATAGAGTCCGCTACTGCTGGTAAGTCCAAGGAGTAACGACACATCATGGCTGCAGACAAGATTGTACCTAATGGGTTAGCAATGCCTTGGCCTGCAATGTCTGGCGCCGAACCATGGATTGGTTCATACAAGGAAGTACCTGTACCGATGGATGCAGATGGCAATAATCCAAGGGACCCAGAGATAACAGCCCCTTCATCGCTCAAGATATCTCCAAATAAGTTCGTTGTCACGAGTACATCAAATTGACCTGGATTCGTCACAAGTTGCATAGCCGTGTTATCTACATAATAGTAATCCATGGAAATATCTGGATTCGCTTCTGCTTTTTCTTTTGCAATTTTACGCCATAAACGAGAGGACGCCAATACGTTAGCTTTGTCCACACTCACTACTTTACCAGAACGTTTACGTGCCGTTTCTACAGCTACGTCCATGATGCGTTCCACTTCATAACGAGCGTAGGTTTCTTTGTCCCAAGCAAATTCGTTAGGACCTTCTCCTTGCGCTTCTTCACGTTCCCCAAAGTATATGCCGCCAGTCAATTCACGAACGATAACGAAGTCAACATCTTCTACCAACTCTGGTTTCAACGGAGAGAACTCACGCAATGCTGGATAGATTTTCACTGGTCGCAAGTTACAGAACAAACCTAATGCTTTACGCAAACCAAGGATGGCTTTTTCTGGACGGATGGATGGATCTACATCATCCCATTTAGGACCACCTACAGCTCCTAATAATACAGCATCTGCCTCTTGGCATGCATCGATTGTATCTTGTGGCAATGGTTCACCGAAAGCATCAATAGCCGCACCACCGGCTTTTTTCTCAATCCACTTCGCGTTTACACCCGCTTTGGCAAAGGCTGCGTCCACCACGGTACGCGCGGAATTTGTTATTTCTTCCCCAATGCCGTCGCCAGCAATTAGGACAATTTGTTTTTCACTCATGGTATTCCTCATATCTATATATTGTATCATCTAACACACAAACATCATATGGAGTACCACTAGGCTAATCAATAGTAGCTTTGCCTAGGGTATCCTATTAGACAATATTAGCCTTGTCTATTTTTCGCAAAGTTTACCAATCCACCTGCTTTGGCAATATTTTGCACAAATTGTGGTAGTGCAGTTCCTTTATAACTTTCCCCAGTAGTTAAATTATGTACCACACCTGTAGCCATTTCTACAGAAATCTCATGACCCTCTTTAATATGTTCTACAGCGTCGCCAATTTCAATCACTGGTAAGCCAATGTTGATGGCATTGCGGAAAAAGATACGAGCAAAGCTATCTGCTACAATGCAAGAAATACCTTTTTCTTTAATCACCGCTGGCGCATGCTCACGAGAGGAACCACAACCAAAGTTTTTGCCAGCTACCATAATTTCACCAGCTTTCACATTCGGTGCAAAGGTCGTATCAATGTCTTCCATAGCATGTTCTGCTAATTCCGCCATATCCGCGATTGCCAAGTAGCGCGCCGGAATGATTACGTCTGTATCTACATTGTCGCCGTAGCGCCAAATCGTTCCTTGAAAGTCTGCCATATTATACCTCCTCAGGGCTTGCTAAATACCCTGCTACTGCACTTGCTGCCGCCACATACGGGCTTGCTAAATATACTTCACTGTCCACGTGTCCCATACGGCCACGGAAATTACGGTTTGTCGTAGACACAGTGCGTTCTCCCTCTGCCATGATACCCATATAACCACCTAAGCATGGACCACAAGTTGGTGTACTTACAGCACAACCAGCTTCAATGAAAATATCAATTAAACCAGATTTCACAGCTTGATTGTATACATCTTGCGATCCTGGGATAACGATGCAACGCACGAAGTCCGCTACCTTACGACCTTTAAAAATTTCTGCGCACATTTGTAAGTCTTCAAAGCGTCCATTCGTACAAGAACCGATAATGACTTGGTCGATTTGAATGCGGTCTTCTTTCACAATGTCTTTCATGTAATGTGTATTGGAAGGAAGATGTGGATACGCCACTACTGGAGTTAATTCGTCTAATTGGATAGTCACTACTTGGCAATATTCTGCATCTTCATCTGCTGCAATCGGTTCGATAGGGCGTGTGATGCGACCTTGGATATACTCCTCTGTCACTGCATCGTATGGGAATACACCACATTTACCACCCGCTTCGATGGCCATGTTACAGATGGTCAAACGGTCTGCCATCGTCATGTATTGCACACCAGAACCATGGAACTCAAGGGCTTTATAACGTGCTCCATCCACACCGATTTTACCGATTAAGTCCAATACAATATCTTTACCGGAAATCCATTTCGCTGGTTTTCCTTCTAGAACAACCTTAATAGTTTCTGGTACCTTGAACCAAGTTTTACCTTCTGCCATAGCAACCCCAGCATCTGTAGAACCAACGCCGGTAGCAAAGGCATTCAATGCACCATAGGTACAAGTGTGAGAGTCAGCGCCAATGATCATTTCCCCTGGTCCAATCAAACCTTGTTCTGGTAATAATACGTGCTCGATACCCATACGACCTACTTCAAAATAGTGCGTAATCTTATGTTGTCGTACAAAATCACGCATCACTTTGGCTTGTGTAGCGGATTTAATATCTTTATTCGGTGTGAAATGATCCGGTACTAAGTAGATGCGGTCTGCATCGAATACAGGTTTACCGATCTTTTCAAACTCTTTTTTCGCTGGCGGAAATGTAATATCGTTCATCAAGATGAAATCTAATTGACACTCGATCATTTGACCTGCTTTCACCTCTGCAAGTCCTGCATGGCGAGCCATATTTTTTTCTGTTATGGTCATACCCATGACATTAACCCTCCTGGTTTCCAAACTCTTGTTCTAATTCTTTTGCTAAATAAATAGCATTTACTGCGTTAATATAGGCATTTACACTAGATTTTACGATATCTGTGCTAATACCACGGCCTTGGAATCTGCGGCCATTATAATTGACTTTTACAACTGCCTCACCAAGGGCATCCTTACCCACTGTTACGGAACGGATTTGGAAATCTTCCAATACAAATGGTGTGTTCACTAATCGTTCGATGGCTCTGAAAGAAGCATCTACTGGGCCATCACCGACAGCAGCATCCATACGTTCCCCATTCGGAGTTAATACACGAATGCTAGCAAGAACGTATCCATTTTGATCGGAATGGTAATCATGTTGTATCACGTGGAATGCTTGTTCGTGATGCATAGTATCCATCACCAAAGCATAGATATCTTCATCGTAAACTTGTTTTTTCTTATCTGCTAAAGCTTTGAATTGAACGAACAACTCATTCACTCGTTCTTCTTCTAACTGAAAGCCTAAATTCACTAGATGATCTTCAAAGGCATGACGACCAGAATGTTTACCCAATACGATGGACGTTTTTTCTGCTCCTACACTAGCTGGTGTCATGATTTCATAAGTAGTTGGATTGTTCAGCATACCATGTTGATGAATACCAGACTCATGAGCGAAGGCATTCGCACCTACGATAGCTTTATTAGGAGACACGGCAACACCGCAAAGTTTGCTCACCAATTTGCTAGTACGTGTAAACAAAGGTGTGTCGATATGGACATCGAATGGATAATGGTCATGACGAGTTTTGATGGTCATCACGACTTCTTCAATGGCCACATTACCAGCTCGTTCGCCTAAACCATTCATAGTACATTCCACTTGACGAGCCCCAGCTTCAATAGCTGCCAACGTGTTCGCATTCGCAAGGCCTAAGTCATTGTGACAATGTACACTGATGATAGCTTTTTCGATGCCTTTCGTATGCTCTTTAATGTAGCGAATGCGATTGCCAAACTCTTCTGGTGTCATATAACCAACTGTATCTGGCACATTCAAGATAGAAGCTCCACCTTCGATAGCCACTTCAAAGACTCGGCATAGATAATCTAAATCTGTACGAGATGCATCTTCTGCGGAGAACTCGATTTCATCAAATTTACCTTTTGCAAACTCAAGGATGTGTTTCACAATGTCTAGCACTTCTTCACGAGTCTTTTTCAATTTATATGTTAGATGAATATCGCTAGTAGCGATAAACACATGTAGACGACTGCGCTCTGCGCCTGCAAGTGCTTCTGCTGCTTTCGTCACATCATTCTCATTGGATCGAGCAAGCGCTGCGATAGTACATCCACGCACTTCTCTAGCAATCGTAGATACCGCCTCAAAGTCGCCTTCCGATGCAGCTGGGAACCCCGCTTCGATGACATCTAATCCAAGGCGCACAAGAGCTTGTGCAATTTCTACTTTTTCTGGTGTTTGAAGGGAAACACCTGGAGTTTGCTCCCCATCACGAAGTGTAGTATCAAAAAAATAAATTCTGTTATCCATGATTATTCCTCTTTCTGACTAATCTATATCTGTTCGTATGTCTATTCTAATGGATGATTCTAAAAAAACTGAATATGTGGCCTCCATATCTCACCTTTGCTAAAATCATTCCTATGGTGGTTTTAAGTACGTGCCCTCTGAGATTTCTTTCAGAAAATAAAAAAACGCCCCCAGAGATGTCTATGCATCCCTAGGGGCGTTATATGTAGCGTATTGGTTTCATAGCGATTTTTACATTTTACATACCATAGTTCAGTAGTACTACATCACAGATTTTTCTCTATCTTGTGTAGAGGTTTGTTCACAACCAAGCGCATATTCTACTGCTAGTAAGCTATGCTTACAACTATTAGAACATTCTAATAGAGTCTACTTGTACTGTATACCTTATACAGATCTCATCGTAAAATGTAAGAAACACTAATCAACCTATGATACAAAAAAGCCCCTCAATGTGCTATGCACATCAAGGGGCATTATCATTCAATAACACGGTCCCACCCTAGTTGGTTCTCACAGTTATAACGGAACTACCGTCGATGACTACTTGATTTCACCATCGCTGCTCACAGGGGAGTTTCAATATAACCGTTCTACTACTTCGCACCAACCAGTAGCTCTCTGAAAGCAACTAACTATATCTTTATACCTGTTCATCGCATTTGCTTTATATAACTGAAAACTATTCTATAGTATTTTGAGTCACTTGTCAATAGACTCATGTATTTTTTTATTTAGATATATACACAATACGAATAAACTCTGTTATAATGCAATTATAGAAGAGTCTTCAACGTGCGTTGGGCTCATCTCTTCCTATCCTATAGGAGGAGGTGGTACTATGAAAAAGTTTTTTAGAAAAATCAATGTATTGATTTTAATTTTAAAGCTTATAGTACAAATCATTAGTTTCTTTAACAATTAATGATAAAGCCTAACGAAAGAGGTTCGTACCCTCTAAACGTTAGGCATCATCATTTTACTAGTTTGAGATGAGCCTAACGCCAGCACACGTTGACGGCTCTTCTTTTTGTGTCTTAAGTATAGCATTGTTTGAAGTAAAACACAATAGGAGTGCTGTACCTAACTCTATCTAATATACATCATATCACTTCAACAATAGATATACATCATATTGTTTTTCTATTTTCTTCTATAAATTTTATCCTACAACTCTTCTGCTTTATACAGGGTATACCCTTCATAGTAATAACTATAGTCGATTCCCTTCATATATACTATTCTATCATCTATCCTTTCAGTTAAAGCATTTTTTAAGAGATGCTTGATTTCAGTATCTTTAATAGGGCTTCGTTCCATAGCTAGTAAATAATCGTCTTTATCTACAAAACTCCAATCTACAACGAGATGCAGTTCTTGTTTCAGCATTAGATCTAGCCAGATTCTAGCACTTCTTCCATTGCCTTCTCTGAAAGGATGTGCCACGTTCATCTCCACATATTTTTCAATAATTTCATCAAAAGTAGATTGTGGCATGTTCTCTATACTTTCAAGGGCAGCCTTTAAATACATCACAGGAGCAAACCGAAAATTACCTTTTGCTATATTAACAGACCTAACTTTTCCTGCAAAGCCATAGATATCTTCAAACAAATATCTATGTATCGCAGCTAATTGCGCAAAAGAACCTACAGGATGCTTCTCTAGTACAGTAGTATCAAACAGATCTAAAGCTTTCTTTTTACTAATCCGCTCTTCCTCTCTAGCAAGTTCTACAAAATTAGTGATTCCCAACTTATTTTGCAATACCATACCATCACCACCTTCTAGCACAAAATATACAGACGCCTCTAACATTCATCATTTTTATAAAAATCTTCTAAGATATATGTTGTCACTGGTGTTACAAACAATTCATATTTTATAATTAATTTTACAAGATCATCGTCATCAATTCATACAAAAGGACTGCACCCAGAATCTATTGTATTCTCGTTACAGTCCTTTCTATGTTACATAATCACTATGTCTTATTTTTTATTTTCGATGGCCGCTTTCACGAATCCTTTGAACAATGGATGTGCATTGTTTGGACGAGATTTCAATTCTGGGTGGAATTGTACGCCTACGAACCAAGGATGATCTGCCACTTCAACGCATTCTACTAGACGGTTATCTGGAGATGTCCCGGAGATAATCAAGCCTGCATCAGCCAATTGTTGACGGTAGGCATTATTAAATTCCCAACGATGACGATGGCGTTCGTAGATCAAGTCTTCGCCGTATGCTTCATGTACTTTTGTCCCAGGTACTGTTTTACATGGGTATACGCCAAGTCGCATGGTACCGCCTTTTTCATCTACATCTACTTGGTCGTCCATTAGGTCGATCACAGGAAATTGGCAGCTTTCATCAAATTCCGTGGAAGTAGCTCCATGCATATCCAATACAGAACGAGCAAATTCCATAACAGAGGATTGCATACCTAAACAGATACCAAGGAATGGTACTTTATGTTCACGTGCATATTGGATGGTAGCAATTTTACCTTCTACACCACGGCAACCGAAACCACCTGGTACCAAGATACCGTCTACATCTTTATACACTTCCGCTAAATCAGTACCCTCTGCTTCTACTGCTTCAGAGTCAACCCATTTAATGTTCACTTTCGTATCTTCAACGATACCTGCATGGCCCAATGCTTCTGCTACAGAAATGTATGCATCATGCAATGCTACGTATTTACCAACAAGAGCAATGGTAATTTCTTTTTTAGGGTTCAAGATTTTATGAACCATTTCTTTCCATTCTGTCATATCCGCAGGACGGTCTTCTAGGTTCAATTTGCGTACAACAATGCTATCTAATCCTTCATCTTGCATCATTAATGGCACTTCATAGATTGTACTGCAAGTGCGGTTTTCTACGATAGCATCTGGATCTACGTCACAGAATAATGCCAATTTATCTTTCATTTCACGGGAAATTTCTTTCTCCGTACGGCATACAATAATATCTGGTTGAATACCAATGCCTCGAAGTTCTTTTACGCTATGTTGTGTTGGCTTTGTTTTCAATTCACCAGCTGCACTGATATATGGTACCAATGTTACGTGGATATATAACACATCATCACGGTTGACTTCTTTTTTTACTTGGCGGATCGCTTCTAGGAACGGCAAGCTTTCAATATCGCCCACAGTACCACCGATTTCTGTAATTACCACATCCGCATTATCTTCTTTACCTACGCGGAATACAGCATTTTTAATTTCATTCGTAATATGAGGGATAACTTGCACAGTAGAGCCAAGATATTCACCTTTACGTTCTTTATTAATCACAGACCAATACACTTTACCAGCTGTGATATTGGATGATTTACCTAGGTTAATATCGATGAAACGTTCATAATGGCCTAAATCTAGGTCAGTTTCTGCACCGTCGTCAGTAACGAACACTTCACCATGTTGATAGGGACTCATTGTACCTGGGTCGATATTGATATATGGATCAAATTTTTGAATTGTCACCTTATATCCACGATTTTTCAACAAACGTCCCAAGGATGCTGCAGTAATGCCTTTACCTAATGATGATACGACGCCACCTGTTACGAAAATATACTTTGTTGACATGATGCCTCCCTAATAATTATATGCTTCTGATTACATTTTTTCAGGAGCGGAAATACCTAAGATACCAAGACCATGTTGCAATACATGTGCCGTTGCTGTAATCAAGCCTAATCGAGCTTGTTGCAATTCTGGGTCAACGCCCATGATACGACCTTGTTTATAGAAGGAATGGAATAGACTGGCTACATCGTACAAGTACTTAGCGATACGATGTGGTGCTTTATTGTTCGCAGATAATTGAATTTCTTCTGGGTAGGCTGCTAATTTTTTAATCAATTCCACTTCTTGTTCATTTTGCAATGCTGTGAAAGATGTATTCGCCCAGTCGCCATACACAATACCCGCTTCTTTCACTTGTCCAAAAATACTGTGAATGCGAGCATGCGCATATTGGATATAGTACACTGGATTGTCATTAGATTTAGAGGATGCCAAATTAATATCGAAGTCTAATTGGCTATCTAAGGAACGCATCAAGAAGAAGTATCTTGCTGCATCCACTCCTACGTCTTCAATTAGTTCATCCAAAGTAATCGTTTCACCGGTACGTTTAGACATTTTCACGAGTTCTCCATCACGGTATAAGAATACCATTTGCAATAAGAGAACTTCTAATTTATCTGGGTTAAAACCAAGTGCTTCCATAGCCGCTTTCACACGAGCAATGTAACCATGATGGTCAGCACCCCAAATATTGATTAATTGTTTGTAACCGCGTTCGTATTTATCTTTGTGGTAGGCAATATCTGCCGCCAAGTACGTCGGCTCTCCGTTATCGCGGATAACCACACGATCTTTGTCATCTCCATATTGCATCGATGCCAACCAATACGCTCCATCTTTTTCATACATTCCGCCAGATTCTAATAACTGATCCACCAACGCACGAATTTCACCGCTTTTATGCAAACTACGTTCACTGAACCAATGATCAAATCCAACACGGAAATTGCGCAATGTTTTGCGTAATCCATTTAATTTTTCTGTTAAAGCAAATTCTTTAAAGAACGGAACACGCTCTTCTTCTGGAAGCACTGCAAAGAAATCGCCTCTCCAGTTAATCAACTCTTGCGCTGTATCGATGACATCTTGACCACGATAACCAGACTCAGGGAACTCATGTTTCATATTTAATAGCTCTAAATACCGAGCATTCACAGAGGCCGCCAAGTTATCGATTTGTTTACCTGCATCATTAATATAATACTCAGCAAATACATTAAACCCAGCTGCGCGCATCAAATTCACCAATGCACTACCATACGCAGCACCACGACCATGGCCTACATGCAATAATCCCGTTGGGTTGGCACTGACATACTCAATTTGAACTGTATCTTCTTCACGAAGTGGTGCACTACCATATGTGTTCCCTGCGATTAATATATGTTTTAAAGTATCGTAAATCACATCTGATGCTAAAAAGAAATTGATGAATCCCGCACCTGCTACTTCTGCGCGCTCTAACCAATCGTAGTTCATATGGGAAATGATTGTTTCCGCAATAGCTCTTGGATTCGATTTCGCTATCCGTGCAGATTGCATAGCAATATTCGTAGAAAAGTCACCAAACTCTTTCTGCGGTGGTACTTCCAAATGTGCCTCTGGATAGGTACCTTCTGGTAATTCTCCCTGTTCCAGAGCTATCTGCAAAGCATCCTTAATGGCTACTTTCAAAACTTCTTTCATGTCCATAATGTACATCCTCCCGAATCTCTACATACAGCTGGTTATAAAATTGCCATTCACCACCAACAGAGATATCATATCCTAAACAAATATGTCCCTTGCCATCATTCAAATCTATATCTAATTCATGAGTTAGCATCGCTAATTCTACTGCTCCATATGGGGTTTCCAAACTGGCAACATTAGTTTTCCCCAGTTGATACTCATGACGCATAGAAAATTCACCCGTTCGCAAGAGTACCACCGAATCCTTATAGGCTTTAATAGTCGTTTTCGTATTCCCCAATCCAGTGACTTCACTTTCATCATAAATAATGTGTTTTGCCAACGTTGTTTCATAATACTTACCAGAGGATACTAATTCCACCACCGTATCCTCTCCATCCGCATCACGTTGCGTACTTTTTACGGACACAATGACTCGTTTCATTAGCATTCCTCCTCTCTTATTCACGCACTATCTGTATCATTTTATTATATCACAACTTGCCGCAATGAGGGCATCTTTTTGGGACCGTTCCATACGTTTCACCTGCTGTTCCATGGATTGAGCATCTTGCTTTCTACTGAAAGCTGTACTCCACACCAAGGTTACTGGTCTACGACCTCGTGTATACTTAGCTCCCCCTTTAATTTCACCATTATGGGCTCGTATGCGTTTCTCTAAATCCGTAGTCCAACCCGTATAGAGAGATCCATCTGCACAACGCACCATATAGGTATAAAATTTTTCTTCCATCTTATTCACCAGCTGGAATTGGTGCTAAGTCAACAGATTGAATCACCACTGGCTCTTTCGGTGCATCTCGCTTATCTCGTGGCACACGACTGATGGCTTCTACCACATCCATACCCTGCACAACGACACCGAAGATGGTGTGTTTATTATCTAACCAAGGCGTTGGTGCCACAGTGATAAAGAACTGTGCATTCCCTGTATTTGGACCTGCATTGGCCATCGCCAAGATACCCATCTTATTAAAGTGCAAATCATTGCTCACTTCATCAGGAATCGTATACCCAGGACCACCCTTTTTATTATCTCCACCTTGGATCATAAATCCATCGATGACACGGTGGAAGGTTAGATTATTGTAATACCCTTGTTCAATTAAGCTTTTAAAATTTTTCACAGTGATAGGTGCCTTGCTACCATATAGACGCACTTTGATATCACCCTTATTCGTATGAATCGTAGCATATTCATCAGCAATCGGTGTGGCATCAAAGCTAGGCATTTTTGTTTCTGCTTTCACTTCTTTCCCTACTTCAGACTTTGCTTGCTCAGCTGCATCAGTACCACAAGCAGCCGTCACTACCAGCGTTGCTCCTAATAGCGCACTCAGTAAGATACGTTGTATGTTCATTCATTATCTCCATTTCTAAAACAAAAACCACCGTTAGATGAAACCTCTAACGGCGGTCTTTATTTATTGTATCATACTTGACGCAGATGTGCAAAAAGAATCTAACTTATCTTGATAGGACTTGGCGAATATAATAACCACGTGATCGCAAGGAACCATTCAAGTAAACAATCTCATTCGATTTTACACGAATCAAGTATAGTGCATCATCACGATCTAATAATTTTTCCATACCAATTTCTGTTAGTACCTTAGCATACTCTTCTTCACCAGGCCCTAGCACTGTTGCTACACCTTGAACCTGAACACACTTCGCCGTACCTGGCCCCTCATAAGGATCGAACACAGTAAGAGATACATGTTTATCTTCTTCTAAATGAAAGAACTTCTCACCACCTTCAGAGAAAATATCAATGTATCCACCATGTACAGTATATGATAATGGAGTGCAACGTACACCCGTTTCACTATGTGTCGCCAAGGCGCACGTATGATGAGCTTTCAGAAAATCAACTATCTCAACATGCAATTCACGTGGGTCCATCTTTCTTGCAGTTTTATCCTTCTCTGTCCAAAAAGAAGCTGCTACTTTATAATCCATCCATTCTCCTTTCAACCCCTGCACGAACTTACCTTGTTCTATTATAGCACTAACAGCCATGTCCATTTCAAGTACCTAAGCAATAATTTTGAAAATTATTATTAAAAACTTAGTTTTACCAAAGTAAATACGACATTTCCTAAGCAACCCCAGTAAACCGCAAATTTATATATACCACCACCAAAAATTGTATAGCCAAGCTCAAAACAATGTCAAACACAAATTAATTTGTCATAAAAAATAGCTAAACATAAGCGTAATTAAAAATCAAGATAAATCTACACCAT
>NZ_RQVN01000030.1 GCF_003992135.1 Veillonella sp. VA142
AATAGATACGCCATATTAGATTTACTTAATCGCAAATAACGGCTAACAAAAGGGTTCTTTTCTATGAAAGTATGATTGCATTCCTGACATTTGTAACGTCTTTGTAAGTAGGTTGCAGTTATTGTATGATGCTGCATAGCGCCAAATTTAACGTCTCTAGAGCGTTTGCCTTTAGACTTTCTAGTGCTCGATCTGCAATGAGGACACACTTGCTCAGCTACCGGCATCTCTAGCGTAAAATGAATAGAACCGTCCTCATTTACTCTTGTATGTTTAATATATTCCTCTTTAATTTTAAAGATAATTTCTGTATAATTAACTGTAGACATATATGACTCACCCTTTCTTAATTGTGTGGTTACTGTTATGATACGGTTTGAGGTTGTATATGTCTATTTTATTGCAAAAAAAGAATGTTGGCGACTACTCTTATATGAGTAGCCCCAACATTTATTATAGAGCCAGAAAAAACCGCTTATTCGAAAGAATTCACAATAATATGTGAGTGACTCGAATAGGCGGCTATTCCGTATTATGCTGTAATTGCTTCTAAAGGTATTACGTGAGGAATACCTTTACTATCCATGTAAATTTTCGTTTTAACTTGGTATACTTCTTCCATCATTGACTCAGTAAGAATTTCTACAGGAGCACCTTGTGCATAGACCCGACCTTCTTTTAATACGATAATTTCATCAGCAAATGCTGCTGCTAGGTCAAGATGATGCAAAGTAACTAAAGTAGTAAAACTATGTTCTTCTGTAAGATTTTTTAGTAATGTCAACAAGTCAAATTGTTTATGCAAGTCAAGGGCACTTGTAGGTTCATCTAATATAAGAATTTGTGGATCTTTAACTAAAGCTTGTGCCATAAATACAAGTTGACGTTGCCCACCACTTAGTTCTGTTATATTTCTAGAAGCAAACTTCTGTAAATTCAGTCGATTTAAAATTTCATTTGTAGCCGCAATGTCGCTATCTTTTACCTTAAAAGACATAGATCCCATGCGACCCAACATGACTACTTCAAAAACAGTTAAGTCCACTTTGCAATCATTATCTTGAGATAAATAGCTCACCATATTAGTAAATTCTTTATTCGTGTAATGAGTTGTAGGATTTCCATTAATAAGTATATTCCCATTATATTTTAAAAGTCCCACTATTGCTTTTAATAATGTGGATTTACCTGCTCCATTAGTACCGATAAGAGCTGTTAATTTTCCAGTTTTAACAGAAAAGTCAACTCCTCGCAGAATTTGAGATTCATCTTTAGAAGAATATCCAAATGATAAATTTTGAACTTCAATCATTTAAAATCTCCTTTTTTTCGATAATACCAATGAAAAGAAGAAAGGAACGCCTATGATAGCAGTTACTATACCGATTGGAAATATGGCTCCAGTTACTAACATTTTACTCACGATAGATGAAATCGATAAGATGGTCATACCGCATAATGCGGATAAAGGTAAGAAAAATCGTTGATCTTCACCGACTAACATACGTGCAATATGTGGACCTACGATACCGATAAATCCAATCGTACCAACGAAGGAAACTGCAACTGCAGTAATAATAGATATAAAAGCAAACACTTTTATTCGTAGTTTTTCGACATTTACACCTAGTCCAGCAGCTTTTTCATCACCTAATTTTAAAGCAGTCAAATGCCATGCCTCTTTCATCATAAGCGGTAGCATAATAATTAATACAACTAAAATAATAGTAATATTAATCCAATTTGCTTTTGACAAGCTTCCCATTGTCCAAAACACAATATTTTGTAAAGCTTCAGGAGATGCCATATATTGCATTAATGATTGTAAGGCTTGAAATAAAAACATCATTCCAATCCCTGCTAAAATCATAGTTTCAGAGGAAAAGTTTTTGATCTTATTAATTGAATAGATTGCAAAACTTGTAAGGGCAGCGAATATAAAGGCTCCGAATGGAACCATAAATACCCCTAAAAATTCTAGTGCACTCACACCTACAACTACCATAAGAGAGGCACCGAAACCGGCCCCTGCAGAAATACCTAATGTATAAGGGCTAGACAATGGGTTATCTAAAATGGTCTGCATACCTGCACCAGCAATTCCTAGTGCAGCACCTACTAATAATGCCATAATTGCCATTGGAAGTCGTAACGACCATATGATAACATAAGCATTTTTAGAAATATCAGAAGATTGTATTAATGCAAGCCATACATCATGAAAGGTAAGATTTGCCGGACCTACTACTATATCAGTCACAAAACTAACAAAACAAATCATTAATCCAATAAGTATGTATAGCAACTTATAATACGTTTCCTTCCTGTAGTCGTATTGATTTTTAATCTCTGTCACTATATAAGACCTCTCTTATTTTAATTGCATGAACCAAATACCACCGTAAGTGAATGGAAGGAATTTATCATAGAACTCCTTAAGTGTATTTTCTGGATCTATATCGGAGAACTCTTCAGGATAGAATGTCTTAGCTAAATATTCAAAGACAGCTACATCATACACTTCGCGTGGTAAACCATGGTGAGCCGAGAAAACTTTTTTATTAGTTACTGCTTTTAAAGTATCCCATCCTTTACGTTCAGTTGTGAAAGCTTTTAAAAGTTCTTGTGAATGAGCTTCGTCAGTATCATAACCTAAACGCATAGAACTTGCTTTCTTTGGCCAGTAGGAGCCAGTAATCAGTATTACATCAGGGTTTTTATCTAACACAAACTCAGGGTTTACTGGTTCTGCAGATTTAACTACATCCTTAGTGATCAAATCACCACCTACTCTTGTAGCTAAAGCACCCCAGGCTATTTTATCACTGTATGATAGACCAAATGCCTCTGGCCCTTCATTTCCAGCTTCAATATACACAGTTGGTTTCGTTTTATTAATTGTTTTTACACGATCAAGGACCTTAGTTAAATGGTCTGTATAGAATGTTTTAATTTCTTTCGCGCGTTCTTCTTTTCCTAACGCTTTACCAATAACTTCTATAGTTTTTTGATGATTTTCTAGTTTCTCTGCATGATAATCAATATAAATCGTAGTTATGCCTGCTGCATCAAGTTTAGGCTTATAGTCAGCTTCATATTGATCTTTCATATTAAGAGGAATAAAGATAACATCTGGGTTTAAAGAAATAACTTTTTCTGTATCAAAGGTCTTATCATTTACAGATCCGATTTGAGGTATTTTATCTAGTTCAGGTATATCTTTTTTAAACTGATTCCACATATCTGTACGAGTTTTTTGTAAATATGGATCAATACCAACAATAGTTTTTGCTACATCTTTCCCTTCTAAGGCAGCCATAGTTAAGAAAGCCCCACCGGTCGCACTCCATTGTACAACAACACGTTCGGCTGGTTTTTTTAGCGTAACTGTTTGCCCTGATACGTCAGTAATCTCAATATTTTTTCCAGCTTGTGATGCCTCTTTTTTACCATCGCTTGGACCACCGCACGCAGTCAACACTAAACATACAATCAGTAAAAACACTGAAGATAAATAGGCTACGAAACTCTTTTTCTTAGTCATTGATTTACTCCTTTATTATGTTTCATTACACAACCTAATATTAACATATAACGTTAATGTAAATACTTACATGGCCTCCCTTCTATATATATTTTATAAGAAATGAAATATTTTTCATGATAACCATTTTTCATGATTACATCATTTTATGATATATCTACTGCTATTATACACAAAAGAGCTGTTCTATGCATATAAACAAAGAGCAGCTCTTACTAATTTATAATACTATTTTAATTATATAGAAAATCCATCTTTTAATAAACGAAGTAGTCCCTGTACAGACGTGGTCACTTCATCAATTTTAACTGTGCTTGTAGAGCCATCTTTACGAACACGTAATTCTACTTCACCAGATTCGATGGTATTTTTACTTACTGTAATGCGAACAGGATAGCCGATAAGGTCGGCATCTTTAAATTTAACACCTGCCCGGTCCTTACGATCGTCCAATAGCACATCTACACC
This sequence comes from Veillonella sp. VA142, assembly GCF_003992135.1. Classification (GTDB taxonomy): domain Bacteria; phylum Bacillota; class Negativicutes; order Veillonellales; family Veillonellaceae; genus F0422. The sequence goes on from NZ_RQVN01000030.1 coordinate 4,013, forward strand.
GGCATGTTGCATTTCTTTGTACAAACGCTCGCTCACATCCATCAAGGCTTCGTCTTTTGCATTGATAGGAACAATGACAACCTCAAACGGAGCAATCGCTACTGGCCAAATGATACCATTTTCATCATAACTTTGTTCAATAGCAGCAGCTAATGTACGACCTACACCGATACCATAGCACCCCATTTGAAATGGAGTTGGACGACCACCTTGGTTCAATACGGTAGCATTCATAGATTCAGAATATTTTGTACCCAATTTGAATACTTGACCTACTTCAATACCTTTGTCGATACGAAGTTGACCAGCACATTTCGGGCATGCATCGTCTACGGTGATTAAACGAATTGGCGCCACAATGATGTCATCCACATTGAAATCACGACTAGGATTGATATTGATATAATGTGCATCTGCTGTATTAGCACCACCACATACATTATGCAAATTCATTACTGTTTCATCCACTACAATGGCGAACTCTTCTGATTGTGAAAGTCCTACAGGACTAATGAATCCAGCTGTTAATCCTACACGAGATAAATCTTCTGGAGTAGCCATTTCTGGTTCAATACCACCTTCTACGGCACGTTGTACAGCAATTTCATTCACTTCATGGTCTCCGCGAACGATGGCAAGAATGACTTTACCCTCAATATTGTATACCACAGCTTTAATTGTTTTTTCCAATGGTAAATCCAACATATCTGCTACAGCTTGAATCGTTTTCGCCTCTGGGGTAGATACAGTTTCCAATGCTTTAGCTTCTTCAGCTTCTACTTCCAATGCTTTTGGTTGGCCAATTTCAATATTCGCTGCATAGTCACATTTCGTACAGTGGATTACATCTGCTTCTCCAGATTCTGCTAATGCCATGAACTCAAAGCTACCAGAACCACCAATAGCACCATTATCTGCTTCAACCGGTTTGCATGTGAGGCCACAACGTTTAAAGATATTTGAATAGGCTTCATACATATCCCAGAAAGATTTACTCATACCTTCTTCATCAATATCGAAAGAATAAGCATCTTTCATAATGAACTCACGGCTACGCATCAACCCGTATCGTGGACGACGTTCATCACGATATTTATTTTGAATTTGATATAAACTCAATGGCAATTGACGATAGGAGTTTACTTCTCCTCGCACTAAATTGGTTACCATTTCTTCATGAGTTGGGCCTAAGCAATATTCACGGCCATGGCGGTCAGAAATACGCATCATTTCTGCACCGTATGCAGCCCAACGACCAGATTCTTCCCATAATTCACTAGGTTGAAGAATCGGCATCATAATTTCTTGGCTATTAATTGCTTCCATTTCTTCACGAATAATAGCATTAATTTTATGAATACTGCGCCAGGCTAATGGTAAATAGGTGTATAAACCACCAGCCACTTTACGAACAAAGCCAGCGCGCAACATTAACTGTTGGCTAATTACATCAGCATCGGATGGCATTTCCCGTAAAGTTGGTGCATATAAGCGACTCGCTAACATAACTTACTCCTTTATATTCTATATGATTCATACTCTTAATTATCTTCTAACGTTAAAAGATACTGATCGATTTCAGCAAATAAGGTATCTACTAATTCTTGTTCTGGTACAGTTTTTAACACCTTTCCTTTACGGAAAATAATCCCCTGTCCCTTACCTCCTGCAATACCAAAATCAGCCTCTCGTGCTTCTCCAGGTCCATTTACTACACATCCCATAACAGCTACACGGATTGGGGATTTTATAGATTTCAATCGTTCCTCAACAATGTCTGCCATATTGAATAAATTGACTTGGCATCTGCCACAGGTAGGGCAAGATATCATAGTAGCTCCAAAGGTACGAAGTTCTAAAGAACTTAAAATCGTTTTAGCTGCTTCTACCTCATGAATTGGATCTCCTGTCAAGGACACACGAATCGTATCACCGATACCATCTGCTAAGAGCGTTCCAATACCGATAGCCGATTTAATTGTTCCTTGCTTGATAGTTCCTGCTTCCGTTACACCTAAATGCAATGGATATGGTATTTTACTAGATAATTTGCGGTATGCTTCAATCATTAAAGGTACATCTGTGGCTTTAATGGAAACTTTCATTTGGTCATATTCTAAAGATTCCAAGATGCGAATATGTTCTAACGCAGTATCCACCATACCATCCGCTGTAGGATGTCCACCATGGGCATCTAATACATGTTGTGGCAATGAACCAGCATTAACACCTATACGAATAGGAATCAATTTTGGTTTCGCTTTCTCCACAACTTTTACCACATTATCGATACTACCAATATTTCCTGGATTAATGCGAAGCCCATCGATACCACTATCAATAGCTTGTAGTGCTAAACGGTAGTCAAAATGGATGTCCGCAATTAATGGAATCATCGCACGTTCTTTAATATCTTTAATCGCTTTTGCAGCTACCATATCAGGAACAGCTAAGCGAACTAGCTCGCAACCAGCGGTAGCCAAGCGATTAATTTCTTCAATAGATTTCTCAACTTTTACAGGGTTCGTAGTAATCATCGATTGGATACTAACAGGTGCATGATTCCCAATATGTACGGTACCCACTTGAATACCCTTTGTCGGTTTACGTTCTATCATAGGATACCTCTAAAATAATCGTAGAATATCTTGGAATGTAGAATATACAAATACTAATAGTAATAAGCCAACACCAGTCATTTGGATGTATTGTAATGCTTTTTCTGGTAGTTTACGGCCAGTGATACCTTCTAGTAGCAATAACACTAAATGACCACCATCTAGTACAGGAATTGGTAATAGGTTGATTACACCAAGGTTTAGACTCAATAATGCAGTAAATAACAACAAACTGATAAAACCATGTTGTGCTACTTGACCCGCCATTTGTGCTACACCGATAGGACCCGCCACATCGCCTTTACTATGCCCTGTCACAATATTCCATAAACCTTGAACCATATCAATTAGAGTTGACCCAGTATGTGTTAAAGCATGGAGAGCAGATTCACCAATACTATATTCTTGTACTTCCAGTACAGGATTAATACCAATGACGGCTCTATCTCCAGATTCACGAGGTATCACGGTAGTAGATATAGTTTCTCCATTTCTATCTAATGTAACAGATACTACATGATTACTATGCCCTTTTAAAGATTCTGTAATATCTCTCCATTCCTTAATGGATTGACCATTAATGGATACAATTTTATCTCCCTTTTGTATACCAGCTGTAGCAGCAGGATTTCCTGCTAGTATATCCCCGATAATTGGTTCATGAGATGGTACTGTTGTTCCATGGAAAGCAAATACAAAAAAGTATATCACAATAGCCAATAAAAAATTAAATGTTGCCCCCGCAGCAATAACTATAAATCGTTGCCACACAGGTTTGCTATTGAATCCACGGTCACCTGCATCATCAGAAGGATCCATACCAGCAATTTTGTTGAATCCACCTAAAGGTAATAAGCGTAAGGAGTATAGCGTTTCTCCTTTTTGTTTTTGTATGACATTAGGGCCAATGCCGATAGCAAATTCATCAACACGCATGCCGCAGGCTTTCGCCGTTAGAAAATGCCCTAATTCGTGAATCATAACAATAACACCGAATACGAAGACAGCTCCCAAAATTGTAATTAACATGCACTTCTCCTTTGTATTTCGTTCGTAGCTTCTTGTCTTGCCCACGCATCCATAGCAAGTACTTCTTCTATAGATGTAGGTACACCATCCTTCATGCGCTCAAGAACGGTAGAAACTACTTCATATATATGTCCATAAGTAATTCGTTCATCCAGTAAGGCATACACCGCCATTTCATTCGCTGCATTGAATACAGCAGGTGCAAAACCACCTTCTTTTCCCACTGTAAAAGCTAATCGAAGGGCTGGAAAATCATCCCAACGAGGTGCCATAAACTGGAGATCTAATCCCTTGGTAAAATCCAAATGCTCCATTCGCAATGGGTATCGTTTCGGATAGGTCATCGCATATTGGATAGGCTCACGCATATCTGGATTCCCTAATTGTGCCAAAATCGCACCATCTTTCATTTGAATCATAGAGTGTACAATACTTTGTGGATGTACTACTACATCAATATGATCATAGTCGAAATCAAACAGCCAATGTGCCTCAATAACCTCTAGCCCCTTATTAAATAAAGTAGCGGAATCAATGGTGATTTTATGTCCCATATTCCATGTTGGGTGCGCTAAACAATCTTTTGCTGTTGCACTATAAAGATCTTCCGACTTCCAATGACGTAAGGCACCACCTGAAGCTGTGATAATTAATTTTTCAACATCATTAACATCTTGTCCTTCCAAACATTGGAAAATAGCACTGTGCTCACTATCAATGGGTAATATTGAAACACCATTGTCTTGAGCAGCTTTTGTTATTAAAGATCCGCAAGCCACTAAAGTTTCTTTATTAGCAAGACCAATAATTTTCTTAGCTTGAATCGCAGCCATTGTAGGTTCAATACCTGCCGCACCAACTACGGCAGTAACTACCATCGTAGCTTCTGGTAAAGTGGACGCCACGGTCAAAGCTTCTTTGCCACCTACAATCTCCGTAGGCCCTTGATAGCGCGCTTTCAATATACCATAGGCCTGCTCATCTACAACGCCTGCCATAATAGGTTTAAATTCTGCAATTTGCTGTTCTAATAAATCAATGTTGCTATGTGTTACTAGTGCTACTGCTTGAAATTGCTCTGGATGTTGACGAATCACATCTAAGGTTTGTGTTCCTATTGACCCCGTGGAGCCTAAGATACTTATAGTTTTCATAAAGGTCTCCCTACAATTAAATCATTACAGCATAAGAATATATGCCAACACTAATGGTGCTGCAAACAATAGACTGTCAAAACGATCTAATACACCACCGTGACCAGGTAATAGTGTGCCAGAATCTTTTCTATTTGCCTCACGTTTTAATTTTGATTCAAATAAATCTCCTAGTGGTGCCAATATCCCTACAATGACACCTATGCCAACACCAAAATTCACCGGTAATCCTAAGGAAAAAGATCCAATCCACCCTGTTAAAATACAACCGATGAAACCACCAATAAAGCCTTCCAATGTTTTATTAGGACTAATGGTTGGTACGATGTTTCGTTTTCCAAAAGATCGGCCTACAAAATATGCAAATGTATCACTAGCCCAAGTAGCAATTAGTACAAGCCAAATCACAGCCGTACCGAATCCCTCTTGAGCTGCATAATAGTTGGTATTTTCATAAATTCTATTATCACGTAACACCATCAGTGCTATAAAGCCACTAGTGACATACAATAAGCTACTGATCGTAGATTGTACTACCATAAGAGTTATTTTTCCATTGCAGAAGGTATATTCAATGACCATGGCTAACATCACCAAAACACCTAAGAATACAGCTAATGGATAGTTACCGAATACTAGGGAACCAAATACGAGAACAATGTAAAGTAACCCCCATAGAGGTAATACACGTCGTTTCATATGACGAAACAAGCTAACGCACTCGACCCAAGCAATGAACGCCAACACAGACATAACTAAATTAAAGAGTAGTCCTCCATACGTAATGGCAACAGCTAATAAGATAACGCCAATGATGGCTGTTATGACGCGAGTTTTTAACATATTATTTCTCCTCTTTTAAACCACCAAATCTACGTTCCCGCTGCTGATAAGACATAATTGCTTCTTCCAATACTTGAGGAGTAAAATCAGGCCAATGTAAAGGGGTAAACCAAAACTCCGCATAGGCAATTTGCCACAGTAAAAAATTACTAATTCGCGCATCATTACTTGGTCGGATTAATAAATCCACACGGTCAAATTCTTTTGTATCTAAATAAGAAGAAATCAATGTTTCTGTAATATCATCTTCAGAAATAACGCCTTTTGCAATATCTTGAACAATTCGTTTGGTAGCTCTTGTAAGTTCGTCTCGCCCACCATAATTGATGGCCAATTGCAATGTAATTCCAGTATTATGTTGTGTTAGTTCTTCAGATTCTTTAATAATACATTGTAACTCTTCAGATAATTTCGTGATATCACCAACAAAACGAATCCGCACCCCTTCTGCATGCATTCGTTTCACATTTGAAAGTAAATACTCTTTTATAAGACCCATCAACAGGCTAACTTCCTCTTGTGGTCGCTTCCAATTTTCCGTGGAAAAGCCATATACAGTCAATGCTTTTACACCAAACTCTTGGGCTGATCTAACAATATCCTTTAATACTTCCGCACCTGCACGATGTCCCATGCTTCTAGGCATACCTTTACGCTTCGCCCATCTGCCATTACCATCCATAATAATAGCAATATGCTCAGGAATATTAGTGGGATCGATAGTTGGTCTCTCTTGGTTTTTACTTTTCTTCCACAAGTTTTTTAGCATATTGTACCTCATTCAACTGCACCACATTCGACTCTGCCACATGACTGGCTACCATAGGATGAAAGAGAACTATCTCCCATGTATTGTCTACTATTATGACGCGGCCTACATAACATTCTTCGGAAGAAACGGAAAAGAATCGATTATAGTTCTTTTCTATTTTTATAGTAAAAGGGATAGAGGCAGCCTGCAAAAGAGACTGTGCAAGCTGCCATGGAAATCCCAAAATAGATGTATGTTCCATTAGACAGACATAACATCCTTTTCTTTTGTATCACGAAGTTCATCAATCAGTTTGATTTTTTTGTCAGTCAATTTTTGAACTTGATCTTGTCCATCTTTTGACACGTCTTCTGTAATTGTTTTCGCTTTTTCTTCTTTTTTAATCGCATCATTTGCATCACGACGAATATTGCGGATGGCAACTTTTGCATCTTCTGCTTTTTTGCTTACTACTTTTACCAATTCTTTACGGCGTTCTTCTGTCAATTGAGGGATAGCCAAACGAATAGCCTCACCATCATTATTAGGGTTTAATCCTAAATCGGATGTTAAGATAGCTTTTTCAATAGCACCAATCATAGTTTTATCCCATGGAGCGATTAAAATCATGCGAGGATCTGGAGCAGATACATTTGCCACTTGATTAACAGGTGTTGGTGCACCATAGTAATCTACCATAACGGAATCCAATAAAGATGTATGTGCACGACCTGTGCGTACATTAGCAAATTCATGTTTTAAGGATTCAATTGTTTTGTCCATGCGCGCTTCTTCGCGGCTAATAATTTCTTTAATTTCCATAGTATTCACCTTTTATTTTACGATAGTACCGATGGCTTCTCCCTTAGCAGCACGTGTGATGTTACCAGGAATATCCATGCTAAATACAACGATAGGAATATGATTATCTTTACATAATGTAGTTGATGTAGCATCCATTACTTTCAATTCTTTGCTAATTACATCCATGTATGTCAATTCATCGAATTTGACAGCATTTGGATTTGTTTTAGGGTCGGAATCGTATACGCCATCAGCAAATTTTTTCGCCATTAAAATAGCATCTGCTTCGATTTCAGCAGCACGCAAAGCAGCTGTTGTATCTGTAGAGAAGTATGGATTACCCGTACCTGCTGCAAAGATAACAATACGACCTTTTTCTAAGTGACGAATGGCACGACGACGAATGTAAGGTTCTGCTACTTCTTGCATTTCAATCGCTGTTTGAACACGAGTTGCTACGCCTGCATTTTCAAGAGCATCTTGTAATGCGATAGCATTCATCACTGTCGCAATCATACCCATATAATCAGCAGATGCACGATCCATACCTTTAGCACTACCGGATAGTCCACGCCAAATATTTCCACCGCCTACAACGATAGCAATTTCAATACCACTTTCTTTGGAAAGTGCGGCAATCTCTTGTGCCAATGGTTCTACCACTTGTGGGTTAATGCCAAATCCTTGATCACCTGCTAAGGCCTCACCGCTTAGTTTTAATACGATACGTTTAAATTTACGTTCACTCATGTCCTTCTCCTTATGACGTTTCTAACAAATAATTCAAAAATAAGAGAACACTTGCGGTGTTCTCTTATCTCCGTACTTATTTACCTACAGTAGCCATAACTTCTGCAACGAAATCGTCTTGTTTCTTTTCGATACCTTCGCCTAAAGCATAGCGAACATAACGACGTACGTTAATGTTTTCACCGATTTTAGCGATTGCTTCATTGATCATAGCTTGTACAGTTTTTTCACCGTCTTTAATGAAAACTTGTTCTAATAGGCAGTTTTCTTTATAGAATTTTTCAACACGGCCAGCTACCATTTTTTCAAGAACTGCTTCTGGTTTTGGTTTACGGCCAGCTTTAACGTCTTCTTCAGCTTCTACTTTAGCTTGTTCCATCAATACAGCTTTTTCGTGTTCGATTACATCAGCTGGAACGTCTTCACGTTTTAAGTATGTTGGGTTAGCAGCAGCGATTTGCATTGCTACATCTTTGCAAAGAGCTTGGAAATCATCAGTTTTAGCAACGAAGTCTGTTTCACAGTTTACTTCTACTAATACGCCGATACGTCCACCACCATGAATGTAAGATGCTACTACACCTTCAGCAGCAATACGACCAGCTTTTTTAGCTGCCGCTGCTAAGCCTTTTTCACGAAGGAAGTCAACTGCTTTTTGGATATCGCCATCAACTTCTACCAATGCTTTTTTTGCATCCATCATACCTGCGCCAGTCATGTCGCGTAATTCTTTTACTAAAGCTGCTGTAATTTGAGCCATGATTTTTCCTCCTATAAATAATTAAGGTAAGACCTTAGCCTTACCTTAATTTTACATCGTTATTACTTATTTATCAATTAAGACTATGTCTGTATATATTGTTAAATAATCTTACAGATTCTTAAGCTTCTTCGGAAGCAGTTTCTGTACCGAATGCGTCTTGTTCACCTTGACGACCTTCTAAAATAGCGTCAGCCATTTTACCAGCTAATAATTTAACTGCACGAATAGCATCATCATTTGCTGGGATAGGGAAATCAACTTCGTCTGGATCACAGTTAGTGTCTACAGTTGCTACAACAGGGATACCTAATTTTTTAGCTTCTGCGATAGCGATTTTTTCTTTTTTAGGGTCGATTACAAAAAGTGCACCTGGCATTTCTGGCATATCTTTAATACCGCCAAGATATTTTTCTAATTTTTCCCATTCATGACGAAGACGAATTACTTCTTTTTTAGGAAGAACTTCAAATGTTCCATCTTCAGCCATTTTTTCTAATTGTTTTAAACGTTTAATACGAGCTTCGATCGTTTTGAAGTTAGTCAACATACCGCCCAACCAACGTTCGTTAACGAAGTACATATTCGCACGAAGAGCTTCTTCTTTAACAGCTTCTTGAGCTTGTTTTTTAGTACCTACGAAAAGGACTGTTTTACCTTCTTGAGCTACTTCACGTAAGAAATCATACGCTTCTTCTACTTTTTTTACAGTTTTTTGAAGGTCAATGATATAAATACCATTACGTTCAGTGAAGATGAATTTAGCCATTTTAGGATTCCATCTTCTTGTTTGATGTCCAAAGTGAACACCAGCTTCTAATAATCGTTTAAGTGATACTACTGCCATGTTGGCACCTCCTGTTAAAAAACCTCCGCAACTCTCATCCCTCAGCAAACGCGAAATTGCGCACAGAACTGATAGTCTAGTTGCGTGTGTATTCATACTTGGTTAGTATAGCACAAAATGGGGTATGAAAGCAAGGGGTATAACCATTATTCGAGTTAAACATTAGAATTGATAGTTAATTTCTCCACGGTAAAATTTAGATAATTTATCCCCATCTTCATCTTTTGGGTTTAATATAGCATGTACTTTTAAACCAACATTATTAGCGACTGCATATTTACCTTGTAAAGCCCACCCTTTATAGTTTTGGTATGCCGGTGTCCAGAATGTAGGTGCAAAGACAGGTCCTCTTTTCCCTAAATAATTATATTGTGCTTTCACAGACCAACTGCCACGTTTATCTGGAACGTAGTCACCATATGTAAGACCTACAGTCCAAGACTTATTGGATTCTTTATAGTTATACGATTTCAGACTAACTCCCTTAATGTTTTTAAACTTAGCAAATTCACCATCTATGAATAGTTTAGAGCCCAATTTAATATTTCCATAAATGCCATAGAAGTCTAAAGATTCATTTTTTGCTTCATAATAGTCAACAAAGTAATTTCCTAGATATGTATTTTCAGTCGCTTCGCCAAAATTCATACCATTCACTTTGGTATAAAAGGTTCCTATTTTTACACGAGGACCAATTTTACTATTCAGTTGAAAAATAGCTAACTGTGCATTATCTTTATACGATGTTTTAAATAGATTACTTTGATAGATTCTTTCTGGATAACCATCAATTCTCTTACCAGTATCTACTTTAAAAGCCATATCCGGTGCGTATCCAAATGTGAATGATGCATTCAATTTGTCCTTACCCGCTATTATAGTTGCTCCTTCCAAATCCCCGTCATAGGTTAATCCACCACCAATAACAGTATCATAACGCCCTACAAAGGTAGTTACATATTTGCCGAAATTATGTTGTAGATATAATCGGTCAAAGGATATGTCGGTGCTTTTATTAGATCCAAATTCTTTATCGCCTGTGCTCACACGAAGTACGGCCTTAGTATTATCATTGACAGTTGCGGTGAATTGCAATCGTGCTCGATAGGTAAACATAGGATGGAATTCATATATTTTTATTGGATATACAAAGTAGCTTTCAGCTGCACCGTGGTCTTGTATTTGTCTTTTTCTTCTTGATGATGGCATGGTTCCTGCATTGCGTCTATAATACTCATCTGGACCTAATGAAGTGGGTTCAGATAGAGTTTCATAAAAATCATATTCAGAACGATTATGTTCAAACATCAATCGTGCATCACCATTGATTGCAAAGTTACCTATTTTTCTTTCTAAAATATCAGTACGTACGCCCAAGTTACTTAGTTCTGTAGCAAATTCCTTTGACAAACGGTTGATAATAACATTTTGTTCAGCATCATTACGATCTTTATGAGCTAATGCTTTTGCTAACATTTGTGCCATTTCATAACGAGTGATATTATGTTGACCTTTAAAATATCCTTCTGGATATCCATTGATAATACCTTCTTTGGCCAATTGTGCTACTGCTTGGTATGCCCAATCTTGAGGTGTTACATCTGAAAATGGATTTGCGGCAAATCCTGAAGTTATACCACATACTACTGTGGCAGCTAACGCTGTAAGATATTTTTTCATATATTTCTCTCCCTTATAAACTTGAAAATTATTAAAACATAATATCTTAATAGTAATTCAAGATATATATTTTATAAGCTTTTAACCTATATTCATTGATGTTACAATTATCTATCAACATATTTCATTCAATCAAATGTTAACATAAATAACTCATGAATACAAATACTATAAGCTTTTCTAATATAATATTCTTTGTACCCTGTTTTTAAAATACAAATAGGGGCTGTAACAAAATAGCCCACAAATAAAATAGAGGAAAGTTGATCAAAAAGTATCAACTTTCCTCTATTTTTTATATTTTTAATAGGCAAAAGGGTCCCGAAGGACCCTTTTCATTGGTATA
>NZ_RQVN01000031.1 GCF_003992135.1 Veillonella sp. VA142
TTAACATTCAAGGTACAGACGATATGATGGTTGACTCGGTGGGGATGAGCACCTTATTCTTGCCTGATGTGCAGTATGAGAGTTTGTTTCAGGGCTTCCGTATGGTTGGAACAGCGGCGAAGAAGGATAAGACGAAGAAGGGAACAAGGGCAACAGCATACAAATATGGCGAGAAGGTAACACTCGATTATCTGAATGAAAGTGTCCCCGAGGAGTACAGAGCAGATCTCGGCAGGAAACTCAGTAAATTAACACTGGAAGAAGCGAGGAAGAAATATCCAGAGTGGTACGACAAGAGAATCGTGAAGCAAACGCCAAGAGGGACATGGATATGCAAGCGGGATTTGTATGATTGGTGGTTGCGTAGAATCAGGGAGGTACAACAAGGGCATCGATACTGGAGTGTTTTTGTGCTTGCTATCTATGCGAAAAAGTGCGCAATCCCGTATGAGGAGCTTGTGTCTGATGCGATTGATCTGATTCCTTTCCTTGATTCACTCGGAAAGGATGATCCATTTACCAAATCGGATGTGATGAAAGCCGTAGAAGCTTATAACGATAGCTATATGACCTATCCGATTGATGCCGTTATGACGAGGACTGGGATTTCTATTCAGAGGAACAAGCGGAACGGGAGGACGCGGGAGAAGCATTTGGAACGAGCGCGGGCAGTCCAAGAGATTGACTTTCCAGATGGACAATGGCGCAATAAAGACGGGCGACCGACGGCGCAAGCGAAAGTGATGGAGTGGCGGCAGCAACACCCAGACAGACGAAAGATTGACTGCGAACGTGAGACAGGACTCAGCCGACCAACGGTGTTGAAGTGGTGGAACATGCATTGACAAGAAACAAAAAAAACTGATAATATCGGATATATCCGATATTATCAGTTTTTTTGTTGAGGAAGGGTGTTTTTATAGCAAAGATGTCGAAGAAGAAGAAATATATGGCGTATATCCTGCATGTAGATGACGAGTTTGGCTATATGCAGAAGAAAATCGCTGCACTAATGGATGTTTCCCAATCAACAATATCCAATGCAGTCAAAGAAATGCGATATGAAGCTGAAATCTATATGAATCATTGTTTTTTCTCTATGATATTTTATATCACTCTCATATTTTATAAGCTGTTCTTTCTCTGCTCCACTAATTCCCAATTCATTATAATTTATATCATAAATACTTTCAGTTTTGGCTATTTTATAATGCTTTTTACTATTAATTCTACTTGTTGTCAAATCAAAATTTTTACTCATGTAATCCCCTCCCTTTTAAATACAGTTGTAGTCGATATTAAACTTTGATATAATTTTATATGTATATTTTTTACAAGGAGTTAATTTTATGAACAAAAAAAAGAAAATTAACACTATTGTTGGTTCAATTGGAGCATTTATTGGGGTTTTTGTGTTTATAACTTATATTCCTCAAATTATTGCTAATTTAGGAGGAGAAAAAGCTCAACCTTGGCAGCCTCTTACAGCTTCGATTTCTTGTCTAATTTGGGTTATTTACGGATGGACTAAAGAACCTAAAAAAGATTTTATTCTTATCGTTCCAAATTTAGCTGGTGTAATATTAGGATTTTTAGCTTTTATTACAGCTTTATAAATTTTTATTTATAAAGATTCTGAATTGTTATTGAAATAATTGTATGGAAAATATGTTAAGGAATCTACACATAATGACTAACTATACGATTTTAAAAGCACAAAAGCACCCTATATCTCCTGATAGGGTGCTTTGTGTTTTATCCGTAGGAGTCCATCAAAGTATACGATTATGGAGACTGTATTTTGATGGAAAAAAGGGCTTCCAAAGTATCCGAAAAAGTATTATAATATAAATACAGACATCTGAAAAATATATTATACTTTTATGGAGGGTTATTAATGAAAAAAGGGGAATCTAATAACACCAGGGCATACGGATATGTAAGGGTTAGTACGAAAGAGCAGAATCCAGAACGGCAAGTAGCTGAATTGATAGGGCATGGTGTTAATGAAAGAGATATTTACGTGGATAAGATTACTGGTCGTACGAAAGCTGACAATAGACCGGAGTATCAAGTTTTAAAGCACAGCATTAGACCAGGTGATACGTTATATATTCATGAGTTAGATCGATTAGGGAGAAATAAGGCGGTCATCCTTGAAGAGCTCAGATACTACAAGGAACAGGGCATTAGGGTGAAGATATTAGATTTACCAACTACGATGCAAGACCATTCTGGTAAAGATGGGTTAGGATCTCTAATGTATGAACTCATAAATAACGTTATCATTGAAATTATGGCTACTATGGCACAGGCAGAGCTTGAGAAGATAAAGAAACGTCAACGTGAGGGTATCGACGTAGCAATGGCCAATGGTATTAAATTTGGTCGTAGGAAGATAGAAGTAGACGAAAAATTTATAGTCCACTACGATGAGTGGAAGGCAAAAAAAATAACAGCAGTAGAAGCTATGAAGCGAACTGGATTAAAACGAAGTACATTTTACAATCTAGTGAAAGAATACGAAAAAAAAGACAGCTAGGGGTTTATCCTCTAGCTGTCTTTCTTTTTTTAGTCATCAGATAAGGCATCAACGATGGCTACTTCTGCGACTGTAATGATTACATCGATTAAGAAATCCCACATAGTTATTCACCCCCTTATGCTGTTCGTGCAGCCCGCTTTTGGCAGTCCATGCACAATGGCAATCCATAATATTTCAATGAGTACTTGCTGACATTATCAGAAATATCGCACCCACATTCTTCACAATGATGGTTATCGTCAACGGTAGGTTTTGCTTTTGTTGGAGCTTTTGGCTCAGTACTCAAAGCCTTAACCAATTTTGACTTTGGTACCTCTGGCTGATTAGCTTTAGATTCTTTAATCGCCATACTAGGCTGAGATGGTTTAATTGCTGTATTTTGGTCTGTCCGCTCATCAGCTTCTGGATCGTCACCAGTTGCGATGCAGAGGGATAACATGTAGGCATATTTAATAGCAGCAGTTTCTGCTTTCATAATTGCCTTGTCTCCAGTATCTTGACCAGAGCCGATACCAGATAATGTCAAAGTGTCGTTGCTGTGGATGTCATGTAATGTTACATCGACTTGAACCGTAGCATGTTTTTCTACATTGCCTTTGGCAGTGGTCACTTCCCTAAAATCCAATAATGCCGGAATGACAGTTGTGATAATGCCATTATTTAAAAGAGCAGTGTTAACCTTATCTAATACGTCTGCACTAGTCACGTAGTTGTAGCCGTGAAAGTTATTCTTTCCAGTTTTTTGGATGTAGTGACATTCTTTCATGACGTTTGCCAATTTTGTTCGTAAGTTTTGCTTTTCCATTTGAATCTCCTTTTTATGCTAAAGCATCTAAAATACGTTTTGCCATACCGAAGGCTACATTCCAACAACCGTTTTTACCTTGAGTGGTATCGACAGGTGTAGTAAATACATTCACCTCATGATTAGACATGAGTGTTGACCAGGAATCGAGATGTTCATTTTCGATGTAGAGGTTGATTGGATACTTAGCAACAGAGCTAATAGTAGGCAGTAATGACCATAGTCGAATGATGAAATGGATAGGGTTCTCCTCTGGTTCTAAGGTTGCTTTAGCGAGAATAGCATCTTTGTACCACACATAACCTGTAATACCTTCATCGTTTTCGATGATGTTGGTTCTATACTCTTTCTTTTTCGCATCAAATCCATTAGTACCAAATGGCCAGTAGTCTACCAAATCCAACTGATGACGCATATTGGAAGCTGTAAAGACATTGGCGATTTCTCGGATTGTATCCTTTTTTACCCCCACATAGTACCGTTTAGGCAATCCCAATTCATCGGAGAAGCCGAGGTGATCGAAGGTGTAGCCATTAGCTTTTGCTTTTTCCTCTTCTTTATCACCTTCTAACCTAGAATCTAATTCAAAATAATCTTTTGTGAATGTCATTGCTGGAGTAGATTCCACAATACCGATGGAGCTAGTATCATAGAAATTTTCCTTAATGGAATCCCAGTCGGCTTGGAGATTTTCGGTACGATTCAAATAGACTGTTTTGTGAATGGATGGATCTTCTGGAGATCCACTAGCAACGATTCCGTAGATCGCTGTTTTGTCAAAGACAATAGAGCCAATAGTTTTCATAGTAATTTCCTTTCTTATGCAACTTTAATAGTAGTAGGTTGAGCAGTAGCAGATAATTTTTTGCACTGCTCAGATACAGGACAATAGCCTTCGCATTTACGACCATTCCAACACTCATGAGCGGAGCATTCTCCTGGTACGATATTTGTTTCTAAGGCATCGGATAAACGTTTTGCTTTCGCTTCGAGATAACGTTTAATCCAACGGTCGCTGATTTTATTGATTGGAATAAGGTATAGAGGTTCGGTGATACCTCTTTCAGCTGCGATTCTAAGGCTTGCATCACGGCATAGAGCTTGGATAACCATTTGGTTTACAGTATATCCATTCTCTTCAAGGAGCATCCGATACGCATTGAGCTGTATCGCCCAATCTAATACATGACGAACACCGTCAGACCTAAACTCTTTACGAGTTTTAGGTTGACCTTTTTTTGCTCCAGTCTTATAGACTTCACCAGTTTCCACATCCACTTTGTAATACCCTAATGCTTTCATGAGCTTATATGAGCTTGTGACCTTTAAGTCTCCTAAAGTACCATCGTCACCAGTTAAGATTTCTCCATATAAATCTAATTGACCAGAGGTAATGGAGTTGAAGATACGTTCTTCTGCAAGCATATTGCCATGGGTTTGAGTTTCATTGATGGCATGTACACCAGATCCATGAAGTGCGTATAACTGATTCCTTGGATCTACTGAGTAATCTGTAGTTTTCTTTAAATACAGCTCACGTGTTCCGTTAAGAAGTTCAGTGACAGATGGTAAAGGTAAGTTGCGTTCTAACGATTTAGCAATAGCACGAAGTGTAGGTAAGAACATACACCGACAGGACTGCTGACATTTGTTAAGACAATCTTGGATATTTACGTTATCACCGTTTGGACAGATAAATTTTGTAGCCGGCATAATAATGACTCCTTTCTAATTAAAAATTTTGGACTATAGTTCTCCACGTTCTAACAGGCTTGTATAAACTCCACGACCGATAATGACGTGATCTAGGACTGGAATCCCCATCACCTCTCCGGCTCTAGCCATAATCCTTGTAACTCGGATATCATCTGAGCTTGGAGTAGGATCACCAGAAGGATGGTTATGGACAAGGATAATCGCAGCAGCATTTAACTTGATAGCTTGCTTAAAGATTGCTCGTTGCTCAGCGGTAGAAGATGTAAGACCACCCACTGAAATATCCTCTGCTTTAATCAGCTTATTCTTCACGTTAAGGAAGAGGGTACGGAAATGCTCTTTCTCGAAGAACTGCATATCGCTCATTGCGATAAAAATTTCCTCCGGAGTAGATGTGCTTTTTAAATCCAGTTGTGATTTTTCGTGGATGCCTTTTACCAGGTCTTTGATAGCACGTAACTTGCGTAATGCTGTATCACCCATACCACGTACCTTTTTCCATTCGGATTCATCTGCATTGAATAAGGCTTGGAATGGATCGCCATTGTATTGAGCTACCATTTCCTTTACGGATGATTCTGGTAAAAGCTGACATAATGTAGTTTCAATCGTTGTTGTATTCATGGTTTGTCTCCTTTTGACTAAACTGGAATTGAAGAGTATTCATCAATAAAAAACTCAGCATCTGTATCATGGTAGGCTTTACAGAGCTGAGTAATAATTGAGTTGATTGTAGAATTTGGATCGATGAATACGGAAAAGATAGAGTTAACCCATTTAACGAGCTCAGCTAGGGAAGAGAAATATTCTTCATGGACTACTGCATTATCTATATAGCTAAAAAATCGATATTTTGGGGTCAAGAAGCGTTGGTTCGTATCTGTATTGATGTAGATACCCATACCAGGCTCTTCTGCCGTATAAACGTAATCTAGGGTAGAAAATTCCGGTTGCTTTAAGATAGCATCGAAATCTTCTGTCATAGGACACCAGGCACTTTCAGTTAACAGCACGAAATGATGTGAATCTTTATCTGAAATGATAGGATTCAAATTAATAATAAAGTGACGTGTATCGTTAACCTTGGTACTCAAGTTCATTTCATCCAGAAGAGTTGTGATTCGTGGTTCATGTGGATCAATCAACATAGTGCGTTCAATGTGTCCGTGAAGTGCTTCCAGTTGGTTTAATTCACCATAGAAAGCGATGGCATTTGTACAATAATTTGCCATGGTAAAATTCCTCCTTTTAAAACAAAGAAAAAAGATGATCCAGTATGCATAGTCATATGGTCGATCTACAGATATAGTATGTGCTTGAAGATGGTAACTATTACAAAGTAGTAGCTTTGAGTGGTAGGAGATGCAAACATAATAGTAAATAACGATAGAAAGGAGAGATGGTATGATAATTAACAAGTCTGTACTCTATGCCGGTGAAGCTTCAGTTGTATTGAATATGCCTGTTCAAAAGGTGTATAAGCTCATTAAAAATGGAGTACTATTAGCATATAAAGATGATTTCTCTAAAGCATGGAAGATTCCAGAGCAGAGTATTCTTGACTACCAGGAAAAACGATTAAATAGTAAAAGATAACCTCTTTAGCTATTATGGGAATGAATCAGTAATCAGCTGATGCGATACAATATTATCTAGGAATTTATTTTTAGGTAAGTGATGTACATTCTAGTAATAAGTTAAAAAGGAGAAATTTATGTATAATAACAGTTCATTAGAAGTCTTAACAGTAGATGATGTAGCAGATATATTACATATCAGCAAAACGATAGCGTATAAGTTAATTCGTTCTGGTACGATACCAGGGTTTAAAGTTAACAAACGAGGGTGGAGAGTTAGTAAAGATTCATTAGCAGAATATTATAAGTCGCAATCTAAATTGCAATATAATACCCCATAAGGCCTTAAAGGTCTTATGGGGTATTTACTACTGTAGATAACTTTAATAGGATCATAAAAAATAGGTCTAATTAACTATATTGATAATATAGCCGCCGCTTTAAGGGAAAAGACAAAACCAAAAAATTCTGTTAGAATTAAAATGGGTTTAATTAACTATATTGATAATATAGCCGCCGCTTTAAGGGAAAGGGGGGGGGTAGATGTGACTGATGAAGAATTATATGATTTGAAAGTTGAATATATAAAAGATAAAGAATTAGAAGAGGTAGATTGGTATTCTTTTTATCGCGATATATTTCCAGATGGTTCATTTGAGCGTAAAGGGCATTTAGAAGATTGTAAGCCTAATGGTCTAATATTCGTTAAAGGGAATGGAGATGGATCCCCTAATAAAGTAGAATTGGTATTTGATGATTTATCTAAAATTGGAGAGTACCAGGGTCAACAGGATGTAATTATGTCAGTGATAGGTTATTCTGGTAAAAGAAGGTTGAAGAAGAATGCGTATCATTTATATGGACTAACAGTGGATTTAGATGGTCAAGATAGTATTCTTAAACTTAGAGATACTTTTTATCAGATGGAATGTGATACGATTCCACCGGCAACTTATACAGTGTTAAGCGGTCATGGATTACATTTATATTACATTTTTGATGAGCCGATTGAACTGCGACCGCATATGATTGATGGAATCCAAAGAATAAAGGATGGATTAACGGAATTAGTATGGAATGATTTCACGTCTTCAATTAAAGTTACTATCGAAAAACCATATGTAAAACAGTACCAATCAATTTCTCAAGGATACCGTATTGTAGGCTCTGCATCGAAGATGGGTAAGGATTACGCTGTACGAGCATGGAAAACGGGCCCTAAATGGTCTTTAAATGATTTAGAGAGCTATTTCCCAGAAGGAGATAAATTTGATAAGTATCGATTTGATATAGGAAAGAAAAAGACTCCTTTAGAAAAAGCTAAGGAGTTATGGCCAGAATGGTATCGTAAGAGAATCGTGGAAAAGAAACAACCTGGGGTATGGGTCGTAAAACGTGATCTATATGATTGGTGGCTTAATAGGATTCGTGATGAGTCTAGGGAAGGTCATAGATACTATGGTATATTTACTTTAGCGACATATGCGATGAAATGTGCGATTCCTTATGAGGAGCTAAGAAAAGATGCATTCTCACTGCTGAATATATTTGATGGTCGGACGTTAGTTGAAAGTAATCATTTCACTGAAACAGATATAGAAGCTGGACTGCTAGGGTATAGAACTAGAGCCTTTAGGTGTACGATTGATTACATAAAAAAAGTTTCTGGTATTGCTATTACGAAAAATAAACGAAACTTTAGAAGGCAGTCTGTTCATTTGAAAATCGCTAGATATGCACGAGATGTTAATATGGAAGATAAAGGACGAGGAGATTGGATAAATAGAGATGGACGACCTGTAGGTTCTCTTGAAAAAGAAAAATGGAATCTATTTTGTGAGTGGAAAAAAGCGAATCCAACTGGGTCAAAATATAAGTGTATCAAAGATACAGGTCTTTCAAAGGTGACAGTATATAAGTACTGGAAGTTATAATCTATATATAGAAATATATATAAAAATATATATTTCTATATATATAATAATATATATTTTTGGTCATATAAGAATATATATTTTTATATATAAGAAAAGGGATACATATGTAAGTAGTACCCTACTTGAGCATATAAAACTGTTAATTGAGATAGAGCATGCATGCGACCTGGAAAGTAGTAGATTCAATATTATCTTTGATGAAGATGAGTTTGACGACTTTATAGACGATGGATTAGTGAAAGATAATGGAATAATGGATGTTCGTATTCATTGTAGTGGAGAGAAAAGCAAGGCAAGTGGCTTGCTTTTTTCTGTTTTAGGGAATACAATCAGTTGTAGTAAAAACTGTATATATTTAAAATCATATTTATATATATATTTCTATACATATTTCCGTATATATTTATATATATATAAAAATATATATAAAAATTATTTCAGAGGGAGAGTTCTATGGCTAAAGTAATAACTGTCATTAACCAAAAAGGTGGAGTTGGTAAGAGCACAACATGTGAATCAATAGGGGCATTTTTCCGTGATCAAGGTAAGAAAGTGTTGTTCATAGACTTAGACCCTCAATGTAACCTATCCTATTTATTGGGAGCTCAATCTGATGAGACTATATGGGAATATTTTTGTGCTAAGAAGAATAATGCTGAGGTGAGCTTAAAGAATTTCATTCAAACTACCGATCGTGGGGATGTTATTGGAAGCAGTCAATTTCTTGCTCACGCAGATAGTAGCTTGCTAGAGATGGGTAGAGAGTACTATCTAAAAGAGGGAATTGAGGAGCTAGAAGGTACTTATGACTATATTGTCATAGATACTCCACCATCATTGGGTATAGTATCCATCAATGCTTTAACTGCCACTAATGGCATTGTGATTCCCACACAGGCGGATATATTGAGCCTTCAAGGTATTGGTCAGTTGATTCAAACAGTAACTTCTGTTAGAAAATATAGTAACCCTGGTCTTCAAATATATGGCTTATTATTGGTGAGATATAATGCTAGAACTAATATATCTAAAGGAGTAGCGGATTATCTAGCTACAGTCGCTAACGATATGGGTACTACCTTATTTGATACTAAAATTAGAGAGTGTACGGCAATTAAGGAAGCTCAAATCAATAAGAATAGTATTTATGACTATGATAAGAAATCGAATGCTGCTAAAGATTACAATAGCTTTGTCAGAGAATTAGAAGCGAGGTTAGGGTAATGACAAAAATAGATAAGAAGACAATTAGATCGGTTGCGGATAATTTCTTTAATAAAGAAATTATAGAAAACGCTACTGGTATAGAAAATATCAATACTATAAATATGGTAGAGAGTATTGATCCTAATCATAAAACTGAAAGTATTGAGGATATTCCTAAAGCTGATAGTATTGCCGGTAATAATAAAATTGAAGATACTGAAATTAAAGTAGAACCAAGACGTAGAGGTCGTAGACCGAAAGCAGTTAAGTATAATGCGAAAATTTTGTTTACAGTGACTCCAGAGATGAGGGATAAAATCTTTGCATTTTCAGATGAAGTTGGTATGTCAGTAGTAGAGATGCTGAGAGAAGCTATTACGGATTGGATGGATGCTAAGTCAAAAAATAAGGAATGAAATAATATAAGCACTAGGTGATGAAACACCTAGTGCTTTTTTATTTTTACTAGGAGATGGTATTTAGTGGTTCTTTACTATTAACAAGAATTATTTAATGAACAAAAATATAAGGTATGTTGGGAGACCATACCTTATATTTACACAGTTAATAGTCTAAAAACCTTGATACTATAGTAGTTTTTAGACAATTCTTATTATATATATGGGAGTATGTATTATGAAAAATAAAGACATAACTAACTATTGGTATTCAAGGGTCAGTACAGGAAAGCAAGATTTAGAGAGACAAAATGACATGGCAAAGGAGATTGATATTCCAGAAGCCAATATATACATAGACAAATGTAATGCTAATACTCCACCTACAGCTAGACCAGGATTTTCAAGAATGATGGACAATATGAAATGCGGAGATATTCTACATGTAGAGAGTTTGGATCGTATCTCAAGAAGTGCGTTAGTAGGTAGTCAATGCTTATCTATGTTAGAGGATAAGCAAGTGCTTTTAAAAATCAATTTTGAACCAGAGCGAGAAGAAATTGGCAAAGAATTTATTGACGTACAGAATACAGAGGATAAGGAAAAGTGTATTAATAAATTTAAGGTAATAGAAGTGGAATCCAAAAAATTGTACTCTCGAACTCAATATAGAAATGCCAAAAGACTTACAACTAAAAGATCAAAAAATTTAGGAGGTAGACCAACTAAGGATCTACCTCCAAATTACCATAATATATTAGAGCGACTAGCGAAAGGCTTAATTAAATTTCCAGAGTGTTTAAATTTACTAGATATCTGCAAGCAGACATTCTATAACAAAGGCTTAAATGATATTGTGAAAGGTATGGCAATTTAATATGACAGGCAACTATCAGTACCTGTATATTATATCCTGTATGATGGTATAATACAGTTAAGGGTTTGGTATTGTAAGGGCGAAGAGCCTATATATTGTTGTGCGATAATGAAGTGCCAATCTTATCAAAGACTGTATATAGGCATTAAAAAAAAGTTGTCATATTGACAATTGTCAGTAGAGTGTCAATTTTAAGGAGGCCTAGAGAAATGAAATTGAATGAAACTTTACAATCATCAAAAATGGCAGAGCATAGGGATTCTAACAAGCCAAAGGTTAGAATAACAAGGAATGACTCTAATATACGAAACAGGCATTTAACAGCAGTAGAGCAGTCAGACATAAAGTTTGTCATCGATGACAAAAGATACATAAGTGAAATTATAGGAGATGATTGGCAAGAAAAGTGGAATAGCCAAACTCCAGTATTCATTTGTTCGCAGACAGGATCTGGTAAAACTAGACTACTGCTAAAGACAATTCTAAGTAAGGCATTAAGTTACAATAAATTTGAGCGTCAAAAAAATAGCAGAGAACGTGTCAATATTATTTATTTTTCCAATAGGGTTGGATTGGACTTACAGGTGAAGAAAGACATCTGTATTGAGTGCGATAGCCGGTTATTTAATGACTACTCAAAAAGCATATGGGTGGATCGATCTCTTGAAGGGCGAAAGAAGATAAAAAAACTGGGTGCCTTTGATAACGAGAATGTAGAAAATCCAGAGGATTATACAATCGCTGTCATGAAGTACCAGGACGTGCTTGATTACACAAGTAATGCTGCTATCAAAGATATCTTAGATAACCTAAATAAATTTGATATTGCTATTTTTGACGAAGCTCATTTTTTCACATCCGATAGTACCTTTAATGAGCACATACCTAGTATCCATAATAAGTTAATCCAAGGCCTAAATCGTGCCAGAAGAGTATATTTATCTGCTACTATGGACTCTAGCTTAGAGGTACTAATTCGTGAGGAAGTGGAAAACCAAAAATCGGTTCAATTATTAAATGATGAATCGAAGGAGTTCCGTATGCCTTCTGAGGAAGAGTATTTCTACCGAGTTGTAAATGTGATTTGCCAGAATAGCTCCTATAGGGGGTATTTCCCACGACCATTAGTGACACTGGATACTATATTTACTAATAATGACATACGGACTACTGTTGAATCTAATGCGATAGACGATTTTGGCAAATATTTATTTTGGCAAAATCGAGACAATACTGAAAAATATTTTGGCGAAAAAGTTGACGATGTATTGGAAGATTTACAAAAGCTACGTCCGATATACTACGGCAACATAAAAAATTATGCTTATATTGAGCCAATCATGATTGACCTAGACTTTACCAAGAAGGATAGTGATCCAGAGATTGAAGATGACGATGCTGATGATAGTTCATTAAAAAATAGTAAAAATGCCAGACTTGTAAAAGATATAGTTGCTTACGTAAACGATGAAATCAAAGTTAACAAAGATAATAAAATGGTGATATTTGTCGAGTCGAAAGAGTTTGGGCGAGATTTAAAAACTGCACTGGGAGAAGGCAGAGCCATCTTTATTAATGCTGATAATAAGGAAGAAGATGAGAAGGCAATTAAAGCCTTCAATGAAATCGTGCAGAATGCCAAGTTCGAACAGGAGATATTGATTTCTACAGCTGTTCTAGACAATGGCATCAATATAGATGACGATAAGGTTAAAAATATGATGATTCTAGCATTTGATCGAGTACAGTATATACAAATGCTAGGCCGTGTTCGGAACTCAAGCAACTTGAAGCTATACATACCTAGAAGACCAGAGAAACTTATGGGATCAAAGGTTAGTAAGACAAGAAGAACCCTGTATGATTTGCTTTATAAGCTAATTGAAAAAAATGAGGAAGTTGGAGAAAAAACGACGAAGTTTATTATCCCTAACTTAATCAGAACGATAGATGCACTTACAAGACTATATCGAGGAATGAACGAAGAGATAGAAATCAAAGGCCTTAAAAGGGATACACAGGCTTATGAGACTCTAATTGGGTATGGAGATAAATTAGCAAGAAGGTATCAATTAGAAGACAATGCGTACCGATATGGAATTGAGGAGTTTTTCTACAACCTAAAACAGGAAAATTATAATGAAGATAGCAAGGCTTTATTTGCCGACCATATGTCTCTATTGGATCATAGAAATAACCCTACACAAGAAAAATTTTACTTAATAGAGATCCTATCGATTATTTTAGGATTGCGTGAGTATAAAAAACGAGCAATTCGTCCTTTATCAGAGCCAATGGAGAAGCCTTTCGTAGATAAGACATTGAATGACATTTATAAGATGTTTAATGAGGATTATGAGTTCCTTAATGGCGGATCTAATGTGTTAGGTGATGACCTTCTGGATGGATATACCTATATTCAATTGGCACGTATTAAATACCTCATAACTCAATTAGAAGAGTCCGATTATAATAGCCAATCCTTGATTGACGATATAAATAAGGAAATTCAGTTATTTAACCATACATATGGACAGGCTCATGATGACTACTTTGTAAAGGAAATTCTTGGGTGGTTAGGTAGAACGGATGATGTTAACGATTTAAAATATATCCAATTGAAGGAAATCAAGGAAAAGAAGGTATCAAAAGATCAATTGGAGGAAAAACTAAAGAAACTTCTAAATTCATTGGTAGTTGAAGAATCTATCGAAGAAGATGATTATCTCGAGCAATATGGTACAGATCCAGATAAAGATATGAGCTGTAAAGGAAAACTTGTGAAAGAGATACAAGAAAGAAGTGAAAATCTTGGTAAAGGGAAACAACAAAAGGATATTAATGAATTTATAAAAAAATGGGATATAGCTATTACAAGCAGACGTATTAGAAAATCTGGTAAAGATAGAACTTATTGGGTAGTCCATAAAATTGATAAGTGCCCAGATATTGGTACAAAAATATATTGATTTATAATTTTTTAATGCTATAATTTAGGTAATAATATATTATTTATTTTGTATAAGGTGAGAGAAGGTTTATAATCTAAATTTTAATTCAGTCGAATTCGACCGAATTAAATCCGAAGCAGGATATAATTCATTAACATTC
>NZ_RQVN01000032.1 GCF_003992135.1 Veillonella sp. VA142
TCTGTATATATAGATTGTACTATGCATTGACAAATTCATTTGTGTTTATACTATGACAATATCATATGTCGTTCATAGTGATAGGGGATTGGTGCTTTTCCCATCTTTTATTTAGGATGGAGATTTGTTATAATTGAAAAGTTCTCATGTTTTATAGAAAGTAGGTTACATATGAATTTTATTCGTAGTATCAATCGCTTGTTCAATGATTACCTAGCATGGATTGTGTTGGCTGTGGCAGTCATCGCATTCTTAGTGCCAGAAGTATTCATGGGCGCAGCAA
The DNA here is from genome assembly GCF_003992135.1 of Veillonella sp. VA142. Taxonomy (GTDB): domain Bacteria; phylum Bacillota; class Negativicutes; order Veillonellales; family Veillonellaceae; genus F0422. The sequence continues at coordinate 284 of NZ_RQVN01000032.1, forward strand.
AACAAACAGTTCCTTTGTTACAGTTAGTTATGTTCAGCATGGGCTTAACATTGACAGGGAAAGTATTCTTGGATGTATTTAGACAACCGTGGCAAGTGATTTTGGTGTCCTTAATTCAATTCTTGTGGATGCCACTGGCAGGTTGGTTGGTAGGAATCATATTTGGATTCCCGCCTGAAATTGCCTTAGGCTTTATTTTATTAGGAGCAGCTCCAGGTGGTACCGCATCCAATGTAATGACATTCTTAGCGAATGGCAATGTACCATTGTCCGTATCTGCTACAACAGTATCCACGTTATTAGCGCCCGTATTAACACCACTCTTTATTGTGTTATACGCAGGACAAACCGTAGATATTGCATTCTGGCCAATGTTCATGTCCATTGTGAAAATCATTGCTGTACCAATTGCACTAGGGATTATTGTGAACTATTTCATCGGTTCTCGCATTGAACCTGTGAAAGAAGTCTTGCCAACAGTAGGTGCCGTAGCTGTATTGATCATCTTAGCTGGCGTCACTGCCGTTAGCCGTGATAATATTTTAGCCCATGGTGTGATGATTTTCTTGGCTTGCTTGGTGCAAAACGTGAGCGGTTATGTAGTGACATATTTCATTTGCCGTCTGTTCGGTTCTACCGTACCAGACCGCCGTGCTATGCAAATTGAAGTAGCTATGCAAAACTCTGCCTTGGCAGCTAGCTTGGCATTGAAACACTTTACACCACAAGCAGCCGTAGCAGGCGCCGTGTTCTCCATTATCCACAACTTTACAGGATCTATCTTTGCAGGCATTTGCCGAAGAAACGATTCTAAAGGTACACACTAATCTGAAAGTTAAGGTGCTTTAGGAATTGGTGCATTAGACAATTACATATCTATTAGAAACGTCATGTACTTTCATAATCTGTTGTAGGATGAAAGTATGTGGCGTTTTTTTGATTGTAATAAGAAACTAAATAGGTAGATTTAATTAAAAGTAGTAAATACGCATTTATTTTAAAAATACTAATTGGAGTTGTCGGTTAAGAATGCTATAATATAGTAAATAGATTTAATAAAAATGCGTATTTACAATATATTATTAAATGGGGTATGAGAGTGGAAGTACAAAGACCAAGATATTTAAATCAACTTATAGACAAAAAAGATAATGGAAGAGTAAAGATTATTACAGGTATTAGAAGATGTGGAAAATCTTATCTTTTATTTGAACTATATAGAAAGTATTTACTTTCTAGTGAAGTGTGTGAAGATCAGATTATAATGATTGCACTTGATAGTCTGAAGAATATCAAATATAGAAATCCAATTGAGCTAGATGATTATTTAAGAGATAAAATACAAGATAATGGACGTAAATACTATATTTTTATCGATGAAATTCAATTTGTAGAAGAAATTTCTAACCCATATCTGGAAGGTACTGACTCAAAGGTAAACTTTGTTGATTTGGTACTTGGACTTATGAAAGTTCCGAATGTAGACGTATATATTACTGGTAGTAATTCAAAGATGCTTTCATCAGATGTGCTAACGCAGTTTAGAGATCGTGGTGATGAAATAAGAGTATATCCATTTTCATTTGCAGAATTTTATCCATGTTATGAAGGAGATAAGGGAAAGGCTTTTGATGAATATTGTTTGTATGGTGGCATGCCAATGTCTGTACAGCTAAGTAATCATGAAAAGAAGAGCGAGTATTTGAAGAATGTGTTTACAAGCACCTATATTAAAGATGTCATGGAGCGCAATAAAATTCTTAAAGATGCATCTATCATGGATGATTTGTTGGATATTATATCTTCATCTATTGGTTCTTTATCTAATCCAAATAAGCTGGCAAATACTTTTATGTCAGAAAAAAATATAAAGATATCTCAGCTTACAGTAAGTAATTACTTGGATTATTTTATTGATGCTTTTTTAATTGAAAAGGCTAGAAGATATGATGTGAAAGGAAGGAAATATATATCATCTCCGTATAAATACTATTTTTCAGATATTGGGCTTAGAAATGCAAGGCTAAATTTCAGACAGAATGAGCAGTCACATATTATGGAGAATGTAATATATAATGAACTTCGTATGAGGGGACTAAATGTAGATGTTGGTGTTGTGGAATATAACTATAAAGATGAGAATAAAAAAACGGTTAGAAAAAATTTAGAAGTAGACTTTGTTATCAATAGAGGAAGTAATAGATATTATATTCAATCGGCACTTAATGTTGATATAAAAGAAAAACAAGTACAAGAAACGGAATCCTTGAGAAGAACGGGAGATTCATTTAAGAAAATTGTTATAGTTAGAAACAACATAGTGCCTAGATTTGATGATGATGGAATTTTATATATTGGAGTAGAGGACTTTCTCTTGGATGAAACAGCACTGGATTTATAGAAGATTATAAAGAGTATACACATGATGAAAACTATAATAACTAAACATATTAAGGTGAAAATATGAAAAACGGTATGAAGTTTATACACGATAGAAATAGCAACATTCTTTTCAGCCTTCATGATAGTATGGTGAAAGAAATCACATATTATAACGAAACTTTGACGTTACAAGTTAATAAAATATATGAATTTGTAGAAGGTGAAGAAAGATCGTATCCAGGTAAAATATGTTTTGAAAAATGTGATATAGACCTATGCGATGTATTGATATTTAACAAAACCTTAGGGGAAGGACGCTTCAATGGAAAGTCTATTGGTTTACAACAATTTATAGATGAATATACAGACTCAGAATTTGAAATCATTATTGAAGGCTATTATGGCAATACAACCACATATACAGGATGGCTTCGGGAAGATGGAAAAAGACCAGTGTCGGCAATTATGTATGTTTGGAATAGAGGAGATATGGTGTATAACGTAAAAAAATAAATGATTTAAAACAATAATTTTATAAAGGAGAAAAGCTCATGAACAAATTAGAGAAGAGAAAACTACTAGAAGAATATCAAGTCAAACAAATGGAAGAATTTGAAGAGAACTTACCGATGGAAAAGAAATTATTTTATGAATTATTTGATTATCTAAATGATAAATCAGAAACGGTAGAGTGTAATCACGATTTTTCTTTAACAAATGAGTTTTTGAAAGATAAAAATACGGATATTGAAAAGGTTATAGAATTTTTGCGAGAAAATGGTGCTGGTTGCGATTGTGAAGTGATTTTTAATGTTGAGGAAAAGTTTGAAGAATAAAATGTTTGTATTAGAAATAGACTGGTAAATTTGAAAGTGTAAGGAAAAATAGTGATAGATGAAACTAATACATGATATTTTATGTGAAAAACTAAATCCGAGAAGTGGAGTTATCAAAATAAGTAGTTCTAAAGATGACGATAGAATTTATTTCGATATAAGTTGGGGGGGAGATTTCCATTTTATAGTTACTGGTTGGGTGCATTACGGGTGGTATTATGTACAAAGAGATAAACAATGTGTATCACCATCTTATGTTTATAAAGAACTAGATGATAGAGCTTTATCTGTTATGCAACACATTATAGACGAAATTGAAAATGGGAAATATAACAACAAAAAAACTGAAAAAGAAAAAATTAAGCAGGTTCTTGAAGAAAGAAATCTAACCTCTTTTATGAACAATACAAAATGGAAAGAACTGATAGATTCCATCATGGAGAATATGAGAGATATCCCGATACAATATAAGACGTTTTTTGATGAAGAAGAGCCTAGCATATATTGGACGATTGATGCTGATGAACATTTTTTTCATATGAATATGAGAATTGTTGAATGGTTTAAAATTAGAAGTAAATTTGAGAAAGTTCTTGGTCAAGGGCGTTTAATTGAGCCAAAGATATGTGTTACTGATAAAAAAACAGAAATAGAGCGTATGCTTAATAAATTTAGTATTCCTTATGAATATGATGATATTGAAAAATGTTTTATTATTTTTGGATATAGATGATAAACTATCTACTATTGAAGTAGCATCTGCTAAGACGGGCTCGATAATATCGGAATTTAATAGAATGATAAAAAATGTGAAAGAGGAAGTATAGACAATAGGATAATTTCAAGCAGAATAAATTGAAACGGTTCAACTAGAAATGGAGGTGCGTAGTAATGTAGAAATGGGGAAAATCAAAAATCTCGAAGAAAGAATAAAAAGTATAGTTTAAAAACGAGTGGAAAGGAGAGCCTGAATGAATTGTAGAGGGAGTAAAACAAGACAAAGAATTGTTAGAGATTATGAAGTTCAGCCTAAAGCACATATTAAGCTGTTAGCAAATCAACAAAAATATAGTGATGCAGGAGCAATTATTGAAGATGAATATTATATATTTAGTGCTAAGCATAAAACTGATGGCAAGAAGGAATTTATTCAGTGTGGCATGGGTGCGGCAAAAGATTTTTTAGAGCTAATTCATCACAAAGGGTTACCTCTTTTTAATCCTCTTATAAGCGAACCTCACGTAAATAATAGAAAAGAATATGACAATAGAAGGAGTGGGAATTTACAATCTGAAAATTGGAATGAAACTGCAAAGCAGCTTTATCATGCGATAATGTGGTTGATTATTTTATGGGATGCTAAGCCAGATACACCTTTATTTGATTTTAAAGATGATGTAATTAAGTATAAAACATGTGAGCCTTATGAAAGCAAGATAAAAAGAGTAAATACCACTATAAAGAATGGTGGTAAAGGGAAAACTCTGACTGAGATGATTAATGGATATAGAGCGGATAATAATATTAGAGATGAAATCTGCAGCTTTGATATTCTGAAAAATAAAATCCATAATATGAAAGACCAACAAGGAAAAACAATAGAATCTTACTTTTAGTTAATGCTGAAGGGCCAGGATAAAAAGTGAAAATAGTGTTTGTTAAATTTTAACAAATTAGGAGTACAGATTTGATAAATGAAATAAAGGCATATTGGGACAAGCAGAAAAAAGAATATGAGGATAGATATAAAGAGACATTTTTAAAGGACTATGAAAGATCAACAGAATACCTTATAAAAATGGAAAGCTACTTGTTATCCAAACAAAAAGAATATCCTTCAGATATTGATATAGTATGTACGCTGGCTTCTTTAAAGTTAGAACTTAGACGCGGTGAGTATATAAGATATTTAAATTCTTTTCTTGATAAATTTGAAATTTATTTAGATAATGCTCAAAAAGCAAGAGTTTACACCAATATTGCATTTAACCATGATTATACTGAAGAAACATTAGAATATTTACTAAAAGCAAAGGGTTTAGATTCTCCTTTTGTTGAAACATATACAGGATTGGGGCTTTATTACTTTAGTATGTACCAGTCTAATGAAAATAAAGAATGGCTTATATTGAGTCAAAAATATTTTGAAAAAGCTAAAAATATTGATGATAATTACGAATATTCCTTCAATCATGCAGTCTCTTTATATGAACTCAAAGAATATGAGAAAGCTAAAGAAATATTTTTAGAATTATTAAAACAATATCCTGATAGAATGAGTCTATTGCTTAGCATTGCATACTGCGAAGTATATCTTGGTAATAAAGATAAAGCAATATCTTGGTTAGAAAAAGTAAAGTCAGGAGAAGATGAAAATCACAATTTGAAAACAGATGATATTTCTGCGGAGCAAATTTTTGATGTCTATTATGTACTTGAAGAATTCGACAAATTCTTACATTACTATAGCGATGAAGTTATTTGTCAATACTATCTAGCTGACAGGGAACACTATTATTATGCTTTATGGTTAAAGGATGAAAAAGCAAAGTTTTTTGCCCTTGAAGAAAAAAATAGACTCTATTTAATAGATGCTATTGAAGAAGCTATAGTTGATGATGACTATGTGAGCGAGGAAGATAAGAAGAAATATATTGAGGAATTGGAAAAAGATAAAAGAGAATACGAAGAAATGATTTCTCGTGTAAAATCTCTAACTTTCAAACCAAAAGTGAGGCTTAAGCTGTATCTAGAGTTTTCTTGCTTCATGGTAGACTGTGTGAGGCATAAATTTAAATGAAATGTTGTAAAAGTTTGAAGTTGGCGCTACAACAAGTATGATAAATGAATAAGTTATAAAAAAGTTGCATATGTCTTAGGGAGTTATAGCAGTTTTGAGTATCCTAGCAGGCGCCGTGTTTGAAGAAATAGAAAAAGCGACAGACTGATTTACATATTGTATTTCAGGTCTCTGTCGCTTTTTATTGCAAATTATATAAATTTTAAAAGTTGATGTAGTGTATGGGGCTTGTTATTATAGGAGTTTGTAACACGAGTATTAAATGGTTTGAAATGATTTTGAATATAGAAGTTTAGAAGAAACTCATTGTCTTCACATTCAAGAAATTCCATAACACTGCCTACAGAATATTTTAGTTTTGATATACTTTCAAGGGCGAAACCTAAAAGAATATTTCCAGGGATTTGTTTTTCTTTAGGAAGAGCATAATTCTTCCCTAATTGTGCAATCAGATAGGCTGCTGTAGTATAAGATTGTATAGATTTATCAAGAATGCTGACACGAGATAGTTTATGTGCTGTTCTTTTACTAATGTTTTCAGCTTGAATGGAAAGTGGTTTAATAGCGATGGAATAATATCCAACTAATGAAGCATCTTTTGAATCAAATACAAGATAAGTGATAGATTGATCCTTTTTTGTAAACTCAATAGCATTATGTAATAAAAAGTGCTCTACATCGGGATTTTTAGGGCAAGAAAAATCGGAGAGTAAGTCATAAAGATTTTCCTCTCCGATATATGTCGGCTCGTCCTTATCTAAGTATACACGGATATTGATACTAAAATATTTATCAGACATATTACTTTCTCCTTTTTGACATTAAAGTTAAGATTTCTTTAGAATCAGTTAATTGTCGTCCGGGAAGTACTTGGTTTGGTATACGATCCTGTTCAGCTTTATCTAACGCTGTAACAAAACGTTCTACACTATCTGGGCTAGATACAACGAAGTTGTGAGTGATACTTGAAGTGGCCATATTAACACCTCCTAACATTTTTTATACTTAATTGTATTTGAAAACAGTTGATAAGAATGGGAATCCGCACTACTTGTCAATTTAATTATATGATTGACAGGATAACTCGTCAATATGTTAAGAATCTAAATTGTTATAATTTTTAATGTATCGAAATAATATATAATTCATGAATTAACTGTTATGGGATGGTGGTTACTATGATATTTAAATACAGTTAAAAAATAGCTAGTATCGCACCTATAATGAAGCAGAATAACCAAAAAGGTATGCTATAACGATAACGAATGCATAATTTATAATAAGGATACAGTAGCGAATGTCGCTTGACAATTAGTTATGGTAGATATACGATTTAGTTATAAGACTAGTTCAGGAAGCATATGAGGCCTTGGATATTTGAAACATTCTGTAGTGGTGATGATGTATTTAATAACAATATAATAATTAAGAGAGAAATCAAAATGAGAGGACCAACTTATATTAAAATAGAAAACTACAATATAATAAATATAGATGATACATTTACAAGTATTAGTATTTGCAATAACTTAGAAAGTGGAGATACCAACGAACTGTATGAAATTTATTTTTTTTGGTTCACTTTTTGAAGAACAAATGATTTGTGGTATGTATGATGAAAAAAATGAGATTAGCGATCCTTGTATGATAGTAGCAAAATGTATACATACAGGAAAAGAAATTTTACTCTATGATGAAGCTAAATATGGGTATAACCCTATGTTCTGTGATGAGATAAATTTAGAAGATATCAAAAAACGTCCACTTTCTAAATTAGAAATTCCAAACTCTAAAATTGAAATAGATTTTGCCTATAGCATTGATTTTGATGAAGAGAAAGAAGATTTTGAATTTAATGAAGATGACTTTACAGAAACTATTAACGGAGAAAAAATTTCTTTTGAAGAGGTTAAGAGAAATGGATTTGATTATATAAAAATTACTGCTATAGACGAACTAGATACCAAAAGAGTTATCTGTGAGTTAGAACTTGCATAAGTTTATTAATTACGAGAGGTAAAATATAAAAGCAACGAAAGAAGAATTTAGAAAAATAAGTAATGAAGACAAGTTGAAATATATTCAAATATAGAGGAGACAACTGAAATGGGTGAAACAGAAAAGGAATTAACATACGCAAAGCTTACCATAGAAAATATTAAAGGTTTAGATGAAAACTCTTATTATGATGTTGTTGATCCAATGTGGGAAACAATTAATATTTATGAAGGATATGATGAGTATATTCAATCAGCGCAGACTTTCACTTTAGAGCAAAGATATTTATTAGCCATTACTTGGTATTTTGCAGAAGTAAGTAATGGAGGTCATCACCAGTTTTTAGATAATTCTACAGGGATAGTTTGGGAAGATGCAATAAAAGGTTTCAAACATTTTGGAATGAACTAAACTACATCAAATCTCATCCAGAAAAGTTTGTATTTGAAGGAGAATACGAGAGCTTTTAGAATCGGCGCTAAAAAAGAAAAAGTAATCTTCTAAAAAGTTGAGAGAATGGTGCTTGAGTGAAGAATCTTTAGTGTGTGAAAAAGAGAAATAATTAGAGAAAAACTTGATATAGGAAGTAGATAAATGATATGGATGGAATATTTGAATGGTTAAGAGCACATTATCAGTATGTCTTGATAGCAGGTGGATTACTATTTTTAATCGGTGCTATACGAGATTGGAAATGGGTGTATCAAGCTACAGTCGGAGATAAAGCAAGGTACGCATTTATTTTTGAAGTGTGGGGTGAGAAAGGATATAGAGTCTTTATAGGAATATGTGGACTGTTGCTTGTCATTTGTGGTGTTGTGTTTTTAATGTTAGATAAACGATAAAAAGTGGAGGTAATGTAACATGAAATGGAATTCAGAAAATCGCGAAGAATTTTTTGCGTATATAGAAAAGCTTACGGATGAAGATACATATACGGAATGTATGGCAGCATTGGAAAGCATCCCTATGGAAGAACGGGATTACCAAGTATGGTATCAACTTGCTCGTGCGTATCAAAACTTTGCGATTATCGGCAATGATGATCAAGGAACACCTAGTTTTATTGGTGATAAATTTTTATTAAAATCGATAGATATTTTGAATTCGGTTAGAGAAGAGGGGAAAGATAAAGCTGAATGGAATATGCGTATGGCATATGCCTATCAATATTTAACTCATGAGGAAGAAAAAGCGATTCCTTATGCCCTGCGTTGGGCGGAGTTAGATCCTGAGGATAAGGATGCATTGTTAGTGGTAAAAGAGTGTCAAGAAGAAATAGAAAAAAGAGCCAATGTGGCTACGGAGAAAGTAATCGTTCAAGAAACTGGAGAAATTGAGGCAGACTGGGGCGTTTATCTATGCGATTCATTTGCTTACGACTTGCCGGCTGTGATTCGAGCCAATTTAGCTCTTAGGGATTTTGAATATACTGCAAACTACCCTAAAAGATTACATTTACAAATATTATATAAGAATGCTGATGACAACGGTTTTCCTACAAGAGAAGAAGGGGAATATGTATATTCTATAGAAGACGCTGTAGAAGAGATTGTTGAACAACATGGAGATATGTTAGCAGGCGTTGTGAAATGCGATGAGCGGGTACGTATTTTTGCCTATACTAAGAATGAGTTGGGGTACTACGATGAAATTTCTGCGGTGATGTCAAAAAACTTCCCTGACTATGCCTATACATTGGCAGTAGTAGATGATCCTGACTGGGAATTGTATTTTCAGGGACTGTATCCTGATAGATATGAATACCAAAGTATTATGAATATGAGGCTCATTGAGGATATTAAAAGTGATGGTGATAGTATGGTGCCGAGAGTGCTTGAACATTGCCTACTCTTTAAAACGGAAGAACATGGAGAAGCCTTTTTAGCCAAAGTAATGGAAGACAGTTTTATAAAACTTTCATCAGAAAAACAGACCGATAATGAGGATATAGATAAGGAATATCCATATGTACTTGTCATTGGTAGGGAAGATGCTTTTGAAAATATCGATGAAATTGTCTGGTATCTTATGGATCTAGCAGAAGAATTTGATGGGGAATATGATGGCTGGGGATGCCATGTTGTGAGGTGATATTTGGTTGATTGTATAATGAAATTGAACAATTGACCTCGTTATAATTTTAAAGTATCGCAATAATTTATAGTTAGAATACGAATATAGTATACAATTATATATCTATAAGAAACGTCATGTACTTTCATAGTCTGTTATAGAATGAAAGTGTGTGACGTCTTTTGAACATGTTGTATCGCAAAATGCGACGTATTAATGTATACTATGTATAAAGGAAGGTGATGGATATGGCACTAGCAAAGACAAGTAATGTCAATGTAAGAATTCAATCTCATATAAAACAACAAGCAGAACAAATTTTAGAGACGATAGGCATTTCTCGGGCAGCAGCTATTGATATGTTTTATAGACAAATTATTTTAAATAAGGGCATTCCGTTCTCATTGACAATACCTAAAGAGCTACCGATACATGAGAATATGGATGAAAGTACATTTAATGCTTTGATGGAAACAGGGTACTCGCAGGCAGTACGAGGGGAAACATATTCTGTTGCAGAAGTATTTGAAGAGCTAGAACGAGGCCTATAATGGAAACGTATAAGGTAAGAATTACGAAACAAGCAAAAAAGCATCTTATACTTATACGAGATTATATTGCCACAGGATTACAACAGTCTAGTATTGCAAAGGAATTAGTTGCATTAATAAGGGCAGAGATGTACGCATTAGAATATATGCCACATCGTATAAAGTGTATTGATGAACAACCATGGAGAGAATTAGGATTTAGAAAAATTAGAATAAAAAACTATTATGTTTATTTTTGGATTAATGAAAATGAAAAAGAAGTGGTTATTATCGCTGTAGTTTATGTAAAAATGGATCAAGCGAAGCAATTAGAAATGCTGAGATAGATAATAATAAAGGTATTATAAAAAATATAGGACTGGCATTCTAAATGCGCAATTTGGAGCAATGAAGTGAATAAAAAAGAAATGAGTACTGATCTTTGGGTGTATGAACTGTTAAAGGAAGCAAAATTAGATAAAAAATTTACACCACAAGGAAGTAATATAAAAGAAATCCATGAAGCACTACAAACCTCATCAAAGCGAGGAACAGGTAAAGTAGGGTTTCCTGAATATGTAGGTGTAGTTAAAAATTTCTTAATAGTAATTGAAGATAAAGCTGATACAAACAAACATATCGCTTTAACAGATAAGGAAATAATTAGTGAAGAAGTCGCTAGTGTTTGTGATTATGCTGTGAATGGTGCATTGTTTTATGGAAAACATCTGGCAAAACATACAACTTATAAAGAAATAATTGCCCTAGGAATTAGTGGAAATGAAAAAAATCATAAAATTACCCCTATCTACATAGATGATAGAGGAAACTATAAAGTTCTTGATGATTTGGAAACTCTAATTTCATTTAGTGAAAAAAATATTGACGAGTATTACACAAAAGAAATTTTAAAGGAAGATACTCAAAAAGAAAAAGAAACAGCTGAAATTTTAAAAGATGCTAGTGCGCTTCATGAAGATTTGAGGAATTACGGAAATTTAGAAGATAATAGTAAACCGCTAGTTGTTTCTGGCATCTTGTTAGCGCTTCGTGAAATAGAATACAAGAACTTTAGTATTGAAAGCTTAATAGGGGATACGCAGAAAACGGATGGTCAAAAAATATATGATGCTATAGAAGCGAATTTAGGGCGAGCGAATGTTTCGCCACAAGTTAAGAAAAATAAATTACTAAGTCAGTTCTCTATTATCCGTGATAATGTAAAAATAAATGAAGTAAATTCTAATCTAGGTAAAACACCTTTAAAACATTTTGCAGAATTTTTATATGAAAGTATTTATCATAGTATAAAATATAATAATTCTTCCGAAGATTATCTTGGTAGATTTTATGGGGAGTTCATGTCGTATAGTGGGGGAGATGGGCAAAACTTAGGAATTGTTTTGACTCCTAAACATATTACGGAACTGTTTTGTGATTTGTTAGACTTAAAACCAAGTGATAAAATACTTGATCCATGCTGTGGTACGGCTGGATTCTTAATTGCTGCTATGCACAATATGGTAAGTAAAACAGATGACGAAGGTGAAATTCAACATATCAAAAAACACCAACTTTTTGGAATCGAAGAACAATCGTATATGTTTACAATTGCTACTACTAATATGATTTTACGTGGAGATGGTAAAAGTAATTTAGAAAATGGAGATTTCTTAGCAGAAAAACCAGCACAATTGCAATTAAAAGGCTGTAATATAGGAATGATGAACCCACCATATTCAATGGGATCAAAACAAAACCTGCATCTTCATGAAATAAACTTCATAAAACATTTATTAGATTCTTTGGTTGAAGATGGAAAGGCTGCGATTATAGTTCCACAAAGCACCTTTACAGGAAAAACAAATGATGAACAAAAAATTAAAGAAGAAATCTTAAAAAATCATTCTCTAGAAGGTGTTATCACTTTAAATAAAAACACTTTTTATCGTGTTGGGACTAATGCTTGTATAGCTATCTTTACTGCACATAATAAACATCCTAAAAATAAAGTGTGCAAATTTATAAACTTTGAGGATGATGGGTATATAGTAAGAAAGCACGTTGGCCTTATTGATGATGGTTCACATAAAGATAAAAAACAACACTTACTTGATGTATGGTTCGATCGAAATGAAGCACCCACTAAATTCTGTGTAAAAACTACAGTTGAAGCGTCTGACGAGTGGCTACACTCTTTTTATTATTTTAATGATGAAATTCCAAGTGAAGAAGACTTTAGAAAGACTATCGCCGATTATTTAACATTTGAAGTGAATATGATAACACATGGTCGTGGATACTTATTTGGAATACAAGATAATGAGGAAGAGTATGAGATAAAAGAAATAGGACTGAAGGTGGCTGAAAATGGTGAAAAAATATGAGTAAGTTGAGTTTAGATAGTGTGGAATGGGGCGAATTTTTTATAGGGGGAGAAATAGGAGTATTTGAAATAACATCAACGTCTAGTGGAATAGATAAAAATAAATTAAATCAAAGTGAAGGAAATGTACCGTACATAACAAGAAGTGAAGAAAATAATGGGATTAATCTTTTTGTTAGTGATGAACAAGACTCTAAATATCAAAAAGATACGAGTGGTGTAATCACTATAGGTCTTGATACTCAAACTGTTTTTTATCAACCGCAAGAATTTTATACAGGACAGAATATTCAAATTTTAAGAAATAAAAAGTTATCTAAATATTCAGCTTTATTTATTATACCCTTATTAAAAATACAAATGGAGAAATTTAATTGGGGAGGTAATGGAGCTACTCTCACAAGATAAAAGCGAACTAAAATAATCTTAAATTGCAAGTAGAAATTGAACACTTTGATATAAATAATTTAACATCGTGAAAGAACCCTTAAAAGATACTTAG
>NZ_RQVN01000033.1 GCF_003992135.1 Veillonella sp. VA142
CTACGAGGAACCACCTGTTCCCATCCCGAACACAGTAGTTAAGCTCGTAAACGCCGAAAGTACTTGGCTGGAAACGGTCTGGGAGGATAGGAAGTTGCTGATTAAGATTAGCGGGGGCTAGCGTAAGCTAGCCCAGCTAAATACCTTGGTTCTGCTACAAGAATCACTTGACAAAGTATCAACTTTACGTTATACTGATTAAGTCGTAAAGATAGGGGTATAGCTCAATTGGTAGAGTAGCGGTCTCCAAAACCGTTGGTTGTGGGTTCAAGTCCTACTGCCCCTGCCAACTAAATTACATATGACTCAGTAGCTCAGCTGGATAGAGTGTTTGACTACGAATCAAAAGGTCGGGGGTTCGAATCCCTCCTGGGTCACCATCTTATGCGGGAGTGGCGGAATTGGCAGACGCACCAGACTTAGGATCTGGCGCCATTGGCGTGGGGGTTCAAGTCCCTTCTCCCGCACCAATTTAGAAGATAAGCGAATAGTTATATTCGCTTTTTTTGTATATGTATTGTAAAATAATGTTGATATATGTATTTTAAAGGAGGTTGCTATGAAAGTTACAGACTTAAGCTTTTTAGCATCTGCGATTTCTGGACTACGTGAAACGCGTTGGAACAAAGAAATATTCAAAGCCTTTTTCTTCGGTCTTACTGTTGGTGCGTATTTAATATATGCAGCCCTTCATTATATTGAAGAATCCACAAATACGGCGATTAAAGAAAATTTAGAATAATCATAGGGGCTATAGATGACTATAGCCCTTTTCTTGTATTCTATATATTTCATTGCGTGTATATATAATTTATAAAGTATATATAGTATATAATGATATGGAAATAACTATGCTAATGTAGCAAGGGCTACAGTAGGATAATTAATAGGAAAGGGAATGGTATATGTCGATGACATATAAACCTTTATTAGATATAGAAGGAACAATGAAAGATACCATAGATGCCTTTTATAAAAAAGGAACTACGCAAATCTATGGGTTAGGAGGTTCCCAGAAATCGTTTATCTATAGTCAAGCTATGATACACGATATACAACGACCGACTTTGATTGTGACTCATGATAAAGCACACAAGGAAATGTGGGAACGCGATATACAATGTCTGTTACCGGAGGCTAAGGTATTATCGTATCCTATTGTAGATCGAGCGCTTTCACAGTGGACCGCAAAGAGTTTAGACACGCAGGCTAAACGGATGGAAGCCTTAGGGAATCTAGCTTTAGACAAGCCTGTGATTGTATTGGCTACGGTGGAAGAGGCAAGTCAGTTTGTAGATGCACCTTCTACTGTGTTGGACCATATGATAACTCTACAAGTAGAGCAGGATGTTGATCAGCAACATCTATTGGAACAATTAGTGCAAATTGGATATGAACGAGTGGACCAGGTGGAATATCGTGGTCATTTTAGCGTGCGTGGAGATATTTTAGATGTTTTTTCTATCCAAAGTGAATCCCCTTATCGCATTGAGTTTTTCGGGGATACTATTGACACGATGCGTCAATTCAATGTGGATACACAACGATCCATGGGGGAAACTGAGGAATGTATGATTCTACCTATCCACGCAGATAGCGATGAGGAAGGTTACTCTATACTTTCCTACTTAGACGAAGGGTTACTAATTTTAGATGAGCCAAAACGGTTAGAGGAAGCCTTAGGAAAAGTTCATAAAGAAGATTCGATGAATGAAGAGTTATATATGCTTTGGAAGGATTGGAAAGCATCTTCTAAGGCTTATAGCACTATTTTATTCAGTATGATGCAACGATCAGCAGGGTGGGGCAAGGTGCAAACTATCGGTATGATGGGAAAATCCATCGCTTCTTATGAACGACAGATTCCTATGCTCATGGATGATATTAAGTTTAATGCTTCTTTAGAACGTCAAATTGTGTTGGTCTTGCATAATCAGCAACGCCGTGAAGCCATAGAAAATGCCTTACTAGAGAATAAGATTTCCTATGTGCATCGAGAGCAGTGGGAATGGACAGCCCCCGCTGTGCTCATTGTGGATGGTATTCTTTCAGAGGGATTTGAATTATCGCATTCTAATCTGACCGTTATCACAGAAGGGAATATATTCGGCTTTCAGAAGAGAAAAATTCGGAAGAAGGTAGAAAAGGGTCAGGAGATTAAATATTTTACCGATATTAGTGTAGGTGATTATGTTGTGCATAGCATTCACGGTATTGGTAAATATCGAGGGCTCAAAACCATTGAGACGGAAGGTATTCATCGAGACTACATTGAAATCGATTATGCTGGTACGGATCGATTATTTTTGCCAGCAGACCATCTGGACCAACTGCAAAAATATATTGGTAATGAAGGGGTTACCCCGAAATTACACAAAATGGGCGGTAAGGAATGGATTAAAACCAAAACGAAAGCCCAAAAATCCATTGATGATTTAGCGGATACCTTGGTGGAGCTCTATGCAAAACGTGAGCTTATTGATGGATTTGCATTCTTGCCGGACCAACCGTGGCAACGAGAGTTTGAAGACCAATTCCCTTATGAAGAAACAGAAGACCAATTACAGGCCATACAAGAAATTAAGGAATCCATGGAATTGCCACGCCCTATGGATCGGCTGTTATGCGGGGACGTAGGATTTGGCAAAACAGAAGTGGCTATGCGGGCTATGTTCAAAGCTGTCATGAGTGGGAAGCAAGTGGCCATGCTAGTACCAACTACAGTATTATCGGAGCAACATTATAAAACATTCTTGTACCGGTTTTCACAATTTGGCATACGTGTAGAAGTACTAAATCGATTCCGTTCTGCTAAAGAGAAAAAGGATATTATCAAGGCCGTACAAGAAGGACAAGTAGATATCTTAATTGGAACCCACGCGTTGCTTAATAAAAAAATTCAATTTAAAAAGCTAGGTCTGTTAGTTGTGGATGAAGAACAACGATTCGGGGTAGCACAAAAAGAAAAATGGAAACAATGGGCTACCAATATTGATATTTTAACGCTCAGTGCCACACCGATTCCACGGACTTTACATATGTCCTTGGTGGGGGTTCGTGAAATGAGTGTGATCCATACACCGCCAATGGAGCGGTTGCCAGTGCAAACCTATGTGGTCGAGTTCGACATGCAAGTAGTAACGGAAGCTATCCGCCGTGAGCTGCAACGAGGTGGACAAGTATACTTTGTGTATAACAAGGTACAGTCTATTACACATATGGAAGAGCAGTTGCAACGTGCCATGCCGGACCTACGCATTGCTGTGGCGCATGGACAAATGGCAGGGACTATGATGGAACATGTGATGCAGGACTTTACAGAAGGCCAATATGATGTACTCCTATGTACGAGTATTATCGAAACGGGCTTAGATATTCCAAATGCCAATACCATTATTATTTACGATGCAGACCATTTGGGACTTTCACAGTTGTACCAAATGCGAGGACGAGTAGGACGGTCCAGCCAGAGGGCCTATGCATACTTCATGTATCGTCCCGATAAGGTATTAAATGAAAGCGCAGAAAAGCGGTTGAAAGCCATCCAAGAGTTTACCGAATTAGGAGCAGGATTTAAGTTAGCCATGCGAGATATGGAAATTCGAGGAGCGGGCAATTTATTAGGGGCCCAACAGCATGGTAATATTGCTGCCGTTGGCTTTGCTATGTATGCAGCCATGTTAGAAGAGGCTATCGCAAAAGCGCAGAAAAAAGATATGCCAGAACGGGCATTGCCAGCACCAGTGGTGGATGTAGGCATTGATGCTTTCATTGATAGTGCTTACATTCATGATGAGGCACGTAAGATTTCAGTGTACCAACGATTGCTACAAATTGATACAAAAGCTGGCTTAGATGATTTTGTAGATGAATTAATTGATCGATTTGGATCACCCACAAAACCTGTAGAACGCTTAATTAAGTTAGCAGGCATTAAGGAGCGAGCTAGAGCGTTAGGTATGAAGAGTGTCATTCGGAAAGAGGCAAATATTTTATTTACTTGGCAAGATGAATCGAAGATGGAAGACTGGGATATGGGCGCCATCAGTGAAGAGATATGGAAACATATGAAACATCGTGGGTCAAATCCAACTGTCTGGTCCTATACCTTACAATCTGGTGATGTGATTCGACAGGTAGAACAAGTGATGAGTGAGTTTGAACGGAAACTTCCAAAGGAGGGTTAATATGACGGGATTTATGAAAGGAGCTATGATCTTAACCGTAGCAGGGCTACTGGTGAAAGTCATAGGTGCCATTAGTAAGGTCATCGTAGCCCGCATTTTGGGAGGAGAAGGGGTTGGACTGTACCAAATGGCATATTCCCTATACCAGCTCATCATTAGTATTGGAGCTGCGGGTTTGCCAGTGGCTATTTCCATTATGATTGCTCGTAAAGTAGGACAAGAGGACTTTCGAGGAGCACGGCATATCTTCAAGGTTGCATTGACCACTATGGGGCTTATGGGAGTATTGCTCAGTATAGGATTTTATGTTACCATACCCTATGTTATCGATGTAGGGTTAATTACAGATAATCGGGCAGAGGGAGCCTTATTGGCAGTAGCACCTGCCATTGGTATTGTATCCTTGCTGGCGTGTTTTCGTGGCTACTTTCAAGGATTTCAAAATATGTTACCAACGGGTATATCTCAAGTGTGTGAGCAATTAGGGCGAGTCCTAGTCATGGTGGGAGCAGCTATGTATTTCTTGCCACAAGGCATTGAGCTGGCATCAAGCCGTGCTGCCTTATCTTCTGTCATCGGCGTAGGCTTAGGTTTAGTGGTGTTGCTCTATTATTATGGACGAGAACCTAAATTAAAGGGACAAAACTATGCGCTAGAATCACGGAAATCGATTATAAAAGAATTAATTGTCTTAGCGGTTCCTGTGGCGTTGGCGAATATTATGATACCTCTCATAGGAGCTATCGACTTGTGGTTGGTACCACAACAGCTAATACTGTCGGGATACGGTAAGGAAGAGGCGACTACAGCCTTTGGATATTTGACAGGCATGGCTACTTCCTTAATTAGCTTACCTGTGATCGTGACCATGTCCTTAGCCACTAGTTTAGTACCAGCCATATCGAGATTACATAGGGAGCGAGATAAGCAGGAAATCCATCATCGCATGGGAACGGCGCTACGAATGACGAATATTGTGACCATTCCTGCCTTTGTGGGATTATGTGTATTAGCGACGCCTATTTCTCAAATGATGTTTGATACGCCTCATGCAGGGGGTGCCATTGCTGTCCTCAGTGCCAGTATTTGGTTACTAGGAGTACAGCAAGTGACAACAGGGGCTTTACAGGGCTTAGGACGTACGGCAGTCCCTATGTTTACCTTACTGTTAGGGGCTGTACTAAAAATCTTATTAAATCTATATTTAACACCTGCCTGGGGGATTGAAGGGGCTGCATGGGCTACTAATATAGATTTTGGTGTGGCAGCTGTGGCCAATTTATATATACTCTATCGCAGCACATCGTTCCAAGTTTCTTTCATAGAAATAGGGAAAATACTATTTTCCTCTTTGGCTATGGGCGGTGGTACTGTGATGGTATATAATTTTGTAAGTACCATGATATCTAATACAATGAGCGTGGCACTATCTATTGTTCTGGGAATTGTATTCTATATGGTGGCACTGAGCATCACGAAGACAATGGACTTAAAAGAATTTAAAAGTTTGGCGAAGCAAGCTATGAAGAAAGGAAAATCTAAATGAGTCAAAAAGAAATGAGTCCCTTTACCTTGGATCCTTTAGTAGATGTGTTAGCAGAATTACGAGGTCCTAATGGATGTTCTTGGGATAAATTACAAACCCATAGTTCCTTGCGTAGATATTTATTGGAAGAAGTGTATGAAACCTTAGAAGCTATCGACGAAAAGAATATAGATCACTTACGAGAAGAATTAGGTGATTTGTTGTTACAAATTGTATTTCATGCACGAGTAGCAGAGGAAAATGGACATTTTACCATGCAAGATGTGGTGGATGATATTACGGCAAAAATGGTTCGTCGTCATCCTCACGTATTTCAAACAGCAGACCGAGAAACGGTAGGTAGTACATTAGCGACCTGGGAAGAATTGAAAGCAAAAGAAAAGGGCCATGAGCGCACATCTATTTTGGATGGAATTTCTCCAGGCTTACCTGCTCTGTTACGAGCTCAAAAGTTGCAAGAGAAAGCGAGTAAAGTAGGATTTGATTGGCCTACGGAAGAAGGGGTATGGGCTAAATTTTATGAAGAAATAGATGAATTTAAACAAGAAATATTCAAAAAAGATATAGAAAAAGCAGAAGAAGAGGGCGGAGATGTACTTTTTTCCTTGATAAATCTGTTTAAATGGTATAAAATAGTCGGAGAAAACGCACTACACCGCACAAACACAAAGTTTATACAGCGATTTTCCTACGTGGAACAAGAGGTTCAACGAAGTGGGAAAAAATGGGAGGACTTTACTCTCAAAGAGTTGGATGGATTTTGGGAGGCGGCGAAGGCGAAACTTAACTCGCATGATTAAGTTTAAAAGAATACTATTTTTAAGGGAGGTTCAATCATGAACAAAACTGAATTAATTGCAAGCGTTGCAGCTAAAGCTGAATTGACAAAAAAAGATGCTGAAAAAGCAGTAAAAGCTTTATTCGACACAGTTGGTGAAGCATTAGCGAAAGAAGAAAAAGTACAAGTAATTGGTTTCGGTACTTTCGAAGTTCGTACTCGTGCTGAACGTGTTGGTCGCAACCCTCGTACAAAAGAAGAAATGACAATTCCAGCGTCCAAATCTCCAGCTTTCAAAGCAGGTAAACAATTAAAAGATCTTGTTAATGGACCAGCTGCGCCAGTTCGCAAAAAATAATTCAGGTCATTCCTAAGAGATGTAAAGAATGCTACCGTTCCTCTGTAAACTGATGATATATCAGATTTACTTTGGAATGGTAGCTTTTTTTGTTCCCTATGTTTAGATACAGCCACAGAAGAATCGGTTTTGTATCTCTTTTAATTTATGATAGAATAGACGTAATATAGTTTCTTAATAACTTCTGCAAGGTACGATCAATCCTTAGCATATATCTTAGGAAAGGAGGTCACATGGGACGACGTATTTTAATTGTATCTGCCTCAATTGGTACAGGCCATACGCAGGCAGCGCTAGCCATACAAGAATATTGGCAACAGAAAGATCCGAGTGCTGTCGTGCATCATGTAGATTTCCTGGGAACGGATACTTTTTCTTTCGATAATCTATTGAAAGAAACGTATTTTAAAATGCTTGACTTATTTCCTTTCCTCTATGATATTGTCTATCGCTGGTCGGGTACGGAATGGAAAGGAAGCGTAGCTCAAACCGTAGTGTCTTGGATGCTGAAAAATCGAATGGAAAAGCTCATCGAAAAGGAGCAACCAGATTTAATTGTATGTACGCATCCATTTCCTTGCGGTGCAGCGAGTGTGTTGAAACGGCATCGGAAAATTGATGTTCCTATTGCAGCGGTGATGACGGACTTTGCGGCCCACCAATTTTGGCGCTATGATGAAATCGATGCATATCATGTAGCAACGCCATCTATGGTATATGAAGTCTTGAATATGGGGGTGCCCCTAGAAAAAATTCATGTGACAGGTATTCCTATTATGCGTCATTTCTTTGAACCCCTAGAAGAACCCTATGGCAGTGATCAATGCAAACGTGTGTTGCTTATGGGTGGTGGTCTAGGGTTAGGCTGTGTAGAAGAAGCATTACAGCGTCTAGACCATGTACCGGGCATTGATGAAATCCATGTGGTAGCGGGGTTAAATGATGCTTTGTATAACTCACTGCATCATATGAAAGATTCCTTACGCACGCCTATTTCCATTTATGGATATACCAACGAGATTCCACAGCTGATGCGGAAAGCAACATTACTTGTGACAAAGCCGGGAGCACTAACTTGTATGGAAGGGGTTACTATAGGTGTACCCATGGTATTCTTTAATGCCATCCCTGGACAAGAGGAAGCCAACGCAGAACTGTTAGAACAAAAGGGCTGTGGCAAGTGGGCACGACATATTGAAAACTTGGATGATGTAGTCGGTGCTTTGTTACAAAATGAAGAACGGTTGCAAGCCATGCATGAAGCGGCCAAAGCTTGGAAAGTCGATGGGGCTGCGGAAATCGTAGCTGCTTGTGAAGAAATGATTGCATATAAGACAGAGAAAAATTAAATACAATAGGAAACTGTTGAGGCTAGAGTAGCAACGATTCTCTTAGCTATATAAGTTGAATAAGAAAGGCTGTCACACCATGTACAGAGTACATGGGATGACAGCCTTTTGCTGCATTACTCGCTATAGGAGTCCATTTCAGAATCGTAACGCTCGATGTTTTCATTGCGAATATCTTGCAATGTATCTAGCAATTCTTCTGCACTTTCTACGCGCAGGAATAATTCTTTCAATTCTTCGCCATTCGGAAGTGTTACGCTCCATTGAAATGTATCATTATCATCATACACAGAAACAATGACTGGCGTATCCATTGAAACAGGAATGCGTCCATCCTCATCGGAAACAATGGCATATTGACCATCTTCCTCTTCGCTACCATCAGATAGCTCGTACAATAGAACGTCCCGTTCGTCAATTTCTACAATTTCAAAACCAATATTTTCAAACTCTTGCTGAACCGTGTCAGTGTCCATGACAACCTCCTTATAAAATAATGAATAGATTATGTTTATTCTAATCCATGAAAGTGGGCGTGTCAATGCAAATCTACGGTTGACATACGTGTGCGTACATACTATAGTAAAGTCGGCAAATAGATAACATTTGAACGTTTTAACATACTACAAAGTGCATTAAAAGAAGAATTGGGAATTGTATAAACGAATATGAACATCTTAACATTACAACAAGTAGAAAAATCTTATGGTACGCGGCTCTTATTTAAAGATGTCAATTTGACTATAGAGTCTCACCATCGCATTGGTTTAATCGGCGTCAATGGAACGGGAAAAACGACGTTATTACAGGTCTTAGAAGGTATACAAGAACCAGATAAGGGCAGTATCGAGCGTAATGGGAAGGCTACCATACATCGGTTGGAGCAAGATCCATATATTGATGAAAGAGGTACCTTATTAGATAATGTGTTACTAGGGGACCATCCGAAACTTTCTCTGGTACGAGATTTTGAAAGAGCCTTACAAAATCCAGAATCACCGCAGTATATGAAATTACTAGCACGCATGGATGAAGAAGATGGTTGGACTGTGGAACAAGAAGCGAAAATGATTTTGACACGTTTGGGGTTTCACGATGTACAAGGCGCGGTAAAAAATTTGTCCGGTGGACAGCGCCGGCGATTGGCATTAGCTAGAGCCCTCGTGTATCCATGTGATTTGTTATTGCTAGACGAGCCGACAAACCATTTAGATGAAGCCACCATCGAATGGTTGGAACTGTATCTAAAAGAGCGAAAAGGAGCTGTCTTATTGAGTACACATGATCGTTATTTCTTGGATGCTGTGTGCAATACAATATGGGAATTGTCGAATCAGCGAATTTATGAATATCAGGAAACCTACGAGACCTATGTATCCTTGAAAGCAGAGCGAGAGGCTCAATTGGATGCCATTGAGGAAAAACGAAGAAAATTAATCGCTAGCGAACTGCAATGGGTACGCCGAGGTGCGAAGGCACGGACCACGAAACAGAAGGCACGGTTACAACGGTTTGAACAATTAAAGGCCATGGAGGAACGGCAGAAAACAGGCACCGTGGATCCCGTTGTGCTGGCAACACGGCTAGGCAATACCATATTCGATATAGAAGATATGTCCTTTTCCTATGACTCGGGACATGAGGTCATTTCGGATTTTACCTATCATATGGTGCGCCACGACCGTATTGGCGTGGTGGGTCCCAATGGGATTGGCAAGACAACGTTGATGAAGTTGTTTCAAGGTAGTATCGAACCGACAAAGGGGACTATGGGACGGGGTGAAACCGTTCGCATCGGATATTTCTCGCAAATGTTGCCGCACTTTAAAGAAGACCAACGGGTACTAGACTATATCCGAGAAAATCGTTCCTACCTGCATTTACCAGATGGTAGTTCCTTAAGTGCAGGCCAGTTGTTGGAACGGTTTTTATTTCCTCCATCCCATCATGGATTGCCGATCCGGAAACTGTCTGGGGGTGAAAAACGACGTCTATTTTTATTGCGCATTTTGATGGATGCACCGAACGTGCTCCTCTTGGACGAACCGACAAATGATTTAGATATTCCGACCCTAGAAGTGCTGGAGGATTTCTTAGATTCCTACAGTGGTATTGTTATTACCGTGTGTCATGATCGGTACTTCTTGGACCGTGTAGTGGACAAACTGTTTGTGTTTACTGGATCTGGTCACATTGAAGTCTACCATGGGGGATATTCCGATTATGTAGAGGATACGAAAACAACTGGTTCCATGGGTGGCGATACAAAACGTGGGGTGTTGCGCCATGCTGTGCAGGTAAACAGTTCGATGGCCCATGGGGTACAGGCAAACAGTGCGTTGAGTAATGCGGAACAAAACGTTGGTACAAATACTGCGTTCAGTGAAAGAAATCAAGCATATACAAATGCTAGTAGCATAGGAACTATGGCAGAGACGGACTCGGACACGCACGGTAGTATCAAACATGAGAAAACGATGGTATCAATCCGTGAAGCGGGCCTAGAGGGTAAAAAGAAACTAACTCTAGGGGAAATGAAAGAGTTGGAACAATTAGAACTGCGCATTGCGGAGTTAGAGGGACTGCTCAAGGCCTATGATGCCATGATTGCACAAGGAGGTAGCGACTATAGCGCTATTGAAAGTACCGTGAAAGAACAAGAACAAGTGGCAGAAGAGTTAGAAGTGAGTACCTTGCGGTGGATGGAATTGGAGGAGAGAAAATAAGAAAAATTTCTGAAAAATATTTGCAATTACTAACTATGTATGATATGATTGCTATGTATAAAATTGAATATAAGTTGAGGAAAAGTATACTCAAAGTTGTATCTATGTGAGGAAACGTGGACACTCCAATGAACAATTATGAAGTATACTGAGACTTAATTGTATTCACAATATTTTATTTATTTTCATTGAGAGGTAATTATCATGAAAAAACATTTAGCAGTGTTAGCTGCAACAGCAGTATTGGGTGTAACTTCTGCATTCGCAGCAAATCCATTCTCCGATGTAACTCCACAAGATTGGGCATACCAAGCAGTAGCTCAATTGGCAGCACAAGGCGTAGTAAACGGCTACCCAGATGGCACTTTCCAAGGCCAACACAACATCACTCGTTATGAAATGGCTCAAATGGTTGCTAAAGCTATGGCTCATCAAGAACGTGTTGACGGTGAACAAAATGCTATCATCAACCGTTTAGCTAACGAATTCTCCGCTGAATTGAACACATTAGGCGTTCGTGTTTCCACTTTGGAAAACAAAGTAGGAAACTTCAAGTTCACTGGTGATGCTCGTCTTCGTTACGATGCTTCTAATGATGGAAGAGATTCTAAATTCACATATCGTGGTCGTGTAAAATTTGAAACAACAGTAAACGACAATACTAAAGCAGTTGTTCGTCTTGCAAGTGGTAAAGAATTTGGCGAAAATAACGAAAAAAATACTACACAAGCTACTATTGACCGCGTATATGTAAAGCATAACTTTGGTAAATACGCTACAGCAACAGTAGGTCGTCAAGATTTAGTAGTAGGAGCTGGTCTTGCATTTGATGGTGCTTTTGAAGGCGTAGTTGCTACAGCTGGTAAAAATAAATTAAATGGATCTGTTGCATACGGTTACTTACAAGGTGGAAAATATACTGGCTTGAAGCTTAACGGTGAACGTAAAGACAATGCACAAGTATCTGTATATCAATTAAATTATAATCCAACTGCAAAAGTAGCTGTAAAAGGCTTCTATGCTGATTTGCATGAAAAAAATGTAGATAATGTATATGGCGCAGCTCTAGACCTTAAATTAGGTAATAAAGTAACTGCTGGCGGTGAATATGTAAAAGCAGAAACTCAAGGTGCGAGTGGTGAAGCTTGGACAGCAAGTTTAGGCTATGGTAACTATAACATGTCTAAACAAGGCACTTGGAATGTTAAAGGTCAATACTACGATATTAAAGCTGGAGCTCCTGTAATTGATTCTACATTGAGTTTTGTCGGTACAAACCAAAAAGGTGTATTGGCAACAGCTAAATATGCAGTAGCTAAAAACGTAGGTCTTGCTGCAACTGCTACAATTGATACAAAAGATCAAGACAATAAAGGTAAAGCAGAAACCTATCGTGCAGATATTAACTACAAATTCTAATTTGAACGGTAAGAATAGAAAAAGAACTCCTTCGGGGGTTCTTTTTTCTGGCTCTTTGTCAAATGTGGGGGCTACTCATATAAAAAGTTCTTAGCACTAGCTATTCAAATAGCTAGTGCTATTCTTTTTGCTTAATAGAAGTATACGAACTCTAAAGCGTTCAAAATGGCGCAACCCATAACTTATTCTCTTTAACACTTTAATGTTATTATTACATCCTTCTGTAAACCC
>NZ_RQVN01000034.1 GCF_003992135.1 Veillonella sp. VA142
TTTAGCACTATAATCATACCACGAAATCACTATGGATTTTTTATATTCAATTGTTCAATTTCATTATACAATTAACCCAAAAAATTGCTTTAATATAAAGAAAAGTCTGTATTGACAATTGTATTACATTGTGATATAAAGTAAGT
Organism: Veillonella sp. VA142; assembly: GCF_003992135.1. GTDB lineage: Bacteria > Bacillota > Negativicutes > Veillonellales > Veillonellaceae > F0422. The sequence goes on from NZ_RQVN01000034.1 coordinate 147, forward strand.
AGTAAAACGGTATCGTCATAGAACATACCACCATGCCCGCTACTTATGTAGCGGGTTTCTTTTTGTATAGGAGGGAATATGGAATATGATAAACCCTTTAAAACGTATGATGAACAAATAAAAATATTACGAGATAAGTACGGTGTATTAATTAATGACTATGATTTCGCTAAAAATGTGCTTATATCTATCTCTTATAATGATCTTATTGGTGGTTTCAAAAATATATTAAAAAAAGACTCGAATAGTGTAAACGAAATAACAATTGAATACTTATATGAATTACATTTATTAGATAAAAGTATCCAAGCATTTATTTTAAAATATAGCTTGTTTGTGGAAAATCTTTTTAAAAATGTAATGGCCTATGTTATTGCCTCATCTTTTGGAGTTGATGTAAATAAATACTTGGATGCTAATAACTATCAAGTATATAGTGCAGGGACATCCTTCAAAGAGAATGTGTATTCGGAAATTTTATTAATATTGATAGATAAAAAACGGGAATATCAACCTACTCAATATTATGTAGAGAAGTATAATCATATACCACCGTGGATATTATTTAAAAATATATCTTTTGGAGATTCGATTAACCTGTATAATGTTCTAAAAAAAGAACAGAAAGAAATGGTCATAAACATTTTATTTAATAATTCTAATACTATGACGTATGATCAAAAAGTGGAGATCATTCGTAATGGGTTAACTAATATACGAATCTTTCGTAACTTAGCTGCTCATAATTTAAGTTTTGCTGAATTTAGAGTCAAAAAATCTATTCAACCAAAACAGTTATATCAGGTCTTACCAGGTTTGATCTACATGACAGAAGATTTAACACAACCATTAAATATTGATAAAAAAGCTTGTAAGGGATTATATTCGGCAGTATTAATTATTTTATTATTATTGAATACAAACGAGTTAAAATCCTTGTTTGTCACAGATTTTATGAATGCAGTTTTTCATGGTTACAATGATGAGGCCGATAAGCAGAAAATAGAATTATTTACAGACTACTGTAAGCTTACTGCAATGCCTAAGAATTTGTTTGAGAGACTACATAAATATCTGAAAGTACAAAATAATATACTATAATGAAGTTATAATAAATTTAAAAGTGAATATTATGAAGATTTTAGTAACAGGTGGCTGTGGCTTTATCGGTAGTCACTTCTTGCGATATATGATGAAGACCTATTCAGGAGATTCTTTCATATGTTTAGACGCCTTAACCTATGCAGGAAATAAGAATAATATAAAGGAGTTACTAGAAGATTCTAGGTTGACTATGATAGAAGGAAATATTCGTGATGCTTCTTTCGTAGATACTCTGTTTGTTACGTATAAACCAGATGTGGTGGTACATTTTGCAGCAGAAACTCATGTAGATCGGAGTATTACAGGTCCGCAAGTGTTTTTAGAGACGAATGTAATCGGTACGGGTGTATTGCTAGATGCCTGTTTACGACATGGCATAGAACGATTTCATCATGTATCTACTGATGAAGTATATGGTACATTACCCTTGCAAGGAGGGAGTCTATTTACGGAACAAAGCCTATTAACACCTACTAGCCCTTATGCAGCCTCGAAAGCATCTTCTGATCTATTAGTGTTGAGTTATCATAAAACTTACGGATTGCCCATTACTATTTCTAGATGCTCTAATAATTATGGAACTCATCAGTATCCGGAAAAATTAATTCCTCTTATGATACAAAAGGCGTTGCAAGTGGAACCATTGCCAGTCTATGGCGATGGATTGAATGTGCGTGATTGGATTCATGTTGTGGACCATTGTAGGGCCATTGATTGTATCCTACAAAAAGGTAAAGTAGGAGAAGTGTATAATGTAGGAGCCGGTGAAGAGATTTCTAATATTAAGTTAGTGAAACGAATGTTAGATGTGTTGGGAAAATCTCATGAACTCATTACCTATGTGCCAGACCGATTAGGCCATGACTTACGGTATGCCATAGATAGCAGTAAGCTAGAATCATTGGGATGGAAGTCAGAGTATACCATGAAGGATACTTTAAAAGGGATTGTGGAATGGTATAGGAAACGGTTGTAAAGTTAAATCTATAGGTGTGATAGAATTTCGGTGGATTTCAGTGGATGTAAGATAGTATAGACCTCGGAAGAGAGAGGATGTATGTCAGAACCTTTTATTGTCGGTTGTTATACATTACTTTTTTTATATATTATGGTGAGTCATGGAGCTTTCAATTTTACAAGGGTTACAACAAGATATTAAAATTTTTCTGCTAAGTCCCATACTATGTGCTATTTTTAGATTTTTATTTATTTATTTTTTTGCACCTAATAAGACTTATAAAGGGCAGGAAAAGAAATGGTGTTCCTGCTTTAACTATGGGTTTTGGTGGGGAATGGATTTTAATGCCTATGTATTACTGTTTTTATTTTTACTAGTAACATTACCTTCAATGGGTATTAAATCTATTCACTTATATAGTGATTTTATTAGAGTGATTTTGGGAACTTTATATTTCCTTGTAGTATATATAGCTTTTTTAGGAAAATTAATTTTTTATTATCATTATAAGGATATATACAATTCAAATTTGCGATTAGGAAGAAATGCAGATAAAAGAAATTTGTTAGATATTTTCTTTAATCAAAATCATGGATGGTGGATTTTGGTATCCTTGCCAATCTATGCAGTAGGAATGTATTACTTCCTTAGTTGGCTATTAGCTTTAGGAACTTTTGCTGTACCGACAGTTCATTTGGGGTATATATACTATGTTTACAATACATTAATTACCATAGCCACAGTAATCGTATATTATTGGTTCCGTTATGGTGGCACATTTGAGCATCGTAACAAGCCTGAATGGGATACTGTGCCTGAAGTAGTTAAGCGAGATATGTTTTTCGCGAAGGCTTGTATCGATGATTTGATTGCTTTTGAATTAGCTATTCGAACAAAGCCACAAGAAATATTAGTACATAGTGATGCAGATTCTATCCAAATTTTAAAGCCTTTAATTAAGGTTGAACAGGATTTAGTAGGTATGATCTGGAACTCTATGCGAAAAAAAGCAGCAGGACCTCGAATCAAAAAGCCTAAAAAGATATTTTTAATCGTAGAAGAAAGTTATAGTCAGTTCGCATTTGATGAGGTATATGAAGATATACCTATTGCTAATGCAGGGCGATTAATTCGTGAACAAAGTAGTACAATTTCTATTGACAATTTTTTGGCAGGTGGCTTAATATCTCAACCATCTATTAGCTCCATGTTAAATGGTATTTACGATGTTAATTTAGAATTAAACGAAAAAGCATACTTTTGGAATCACCAACTACCGACATCATTGGGAAAACAAATTTCAGAGTTAGGGTATACATGTTCGCTGTGGTATGGTGGCTCTTTATCTTGGTCTAGCTTAGGTCTATTCGCTAGAGGAAATGGGTTTCATAATGTATATTCTGGTTTTGATACTACATCTAATGATACACCACATACTTGGTTGGGTGTATATGACCATTTATTTTTAGAGGGGATACAACAGAAATTAGATGAGAACAATACAGATAACTATGAGTTTCATTTTATCTATACTACCTCAAATCATGGACCGTACACGATTCCAATTGACAAGTATGGCTTTGAAAAAGAAGCGTTGTTAAAAAAACTGCCAGACTATTTAAATAAGTATGCTGAAGATATTGGTACCTATGCGTATTGTGATTATTATTTAAGTCAGTTTATTCGTTATATCCAAGAAACTTATGAAGATAGTTTAGTTATCGTAACGGGTGACCATACAAGAAGATTACCTATGCCAAGTCAAGATAGTAACAGAATACATAGCTTACGTGAAGATATAAGTACAGCATTTTATCTATCCCATAAAGATTTTGACAAAGATTTATTAAATGGTGTAAGGATAGGAACGCATATGAATATTCTGCCAACTATTATGGAATTAATAGCGGCTAAAGAGCATGAATATATAAGTTTATTTCCATCTTTGTTTGAACAGCAAGAGCTTATTATAACTCCATATCATTGGCTAAGCAATAGTCATATTGGTTTCTTTAAAGATCAACGTGTAGAAGCTTTAGATGGAATTCCAGTATATGATTATAATCTAAAAAATGTAGTTGCATTACAACGAGCTTATATGGAAGTAACGGGTACCATTGTTCGACATTATGTATAACCTGTTGTTGAATACAAAGCATAAACTTGATACAATAAAGAGTGAATAAAAGACTATCACGTAAGGTGATAGTCTTTGTCATATGTGAATAGATAAAGAGGAAGTTTATGAATACAGTTAGTGTGTTAATTTTAACGAGAAATGAAGAACAGAACATTATAGATTGTATAGAAAGTTGTCAACCCTTTGCTGATGAAGTGATTGTTGTTGATGATGGTAGTGAAGATAATACAGTATCTATTGCAGAGTCTTTAGGTGCAAAAGTCTTGCATCGGTCAATGAATGGTGATTGGGGAGCACAACAAACATTTGCTATAGAGCAAGCTAGCTGTCATTGGATATTCTTTATTGATGCAGATGAACGGTGTAGTCCAGAATTATGTAAAGAAATTAAATTAGCTATACAAGGAGAAGATTTAGCATATTGGATACAGCGTCATAATCGCTTTCATTATAATGTCGCTACTCATGGAGTACTACGGCCAGATTATGTATGTCGGTTGATGCCGAAAGAAGGTTCCTATGTAGAAGGATATGTTCATCCTGCAATTATTACACCCTACGATAAGAAGCAATTAACAGCACCTATGTATCATTATACCTATGATAATTGGGAACAATATTTTAATAAATTAAACAAATATACAACCTTATCAGCAGAAAAATATAAAAAGGCTAATAAATCTGTCTCCTTTTTGAAAGATATTGTGTTTCGGCCATTCTGGGCATTTATTAAAATGTATCTTTTACAAGGTGGTATTTTAGATGGGAAAATGGGATGGGTCTTATCTGTGAATCATTACTTTTACACCATGACAAAATATGTGAAGTTGTATTATTTATATAAATCCAATGGTAAGTTGTAATTAAAGTATTATAAGGTTACGGTAAGGAGTTCTCATGCGAGTTGCCATATTAGAAAGTATTATCATGCCAGCTGGTCATGAAGTAGAATTTGATAGAATCCTTGTGAACGAAATGAAACGGCAAGGACATAAACCTATGTTTTTTGTGCCGGAAAAATTTCCGTTTAAAGTTGATTATGGAGCTCCTGTTCATGAGTTACAAGGTGGCGAAGTTGTGACGTATGCAGGAGCTACTTGGTATCAAAAACTTTGGCGCTCCTTACAACGTGAGAAACGACGTATATCCTGGTTTAACAGTGCGTATGAATTAGCAAAACAAGGGATTTGTGACGCGATAATTATTCCTACAGCTACCTATCGCTATATTAAATCTTTGCTGAGAAGTGAATTAAAACATTCACCAGTTCCTGTACATATAATATTTCATGGAATCAATCCTAAGGAGCAGCCTAAGTTTGAAAAACAAGCTAAACGAATACAAGCGTATAAGAATGTTCAGTTGCATGTCATTACATTGCGAAATGATTTTGTAAAGTGTGGGTTAACCAATGTTCAACTAGTAGCTCCACCCGTGTTTAAGCCGGTATTTGATACTACCGAGCCATTAGAAAATCATGAAGGTTCAGTGCGCATAGGCTTTTTCGGACAATTTCGTAAAGAAAAAAACTTAGAACCATTTATACAAGCCTTTATACATGCAAAGTTTGCAGTACCTGTTGAATTGGTAGTACAAGGGGCAACGGCAAAACCTGAGGATACAGCATTATTTAATTCACTTATAGAAAAGTACAAACATATTCCTCAAATCGTATTCCGTCATGAAAACTTGATTGGAAAAGATTGGGAAGAGGCTTTACTATCGGTGGATGCTATTGCAATGCCGTATGCAGCTGAGAGATATAGATACCATTGGGGAGCGATGCTATTTACAGCCATTGGCTATAACAAACCAGTATTAGTATCACCAGAGTTAAATCCAGAGGTATTAGAACAATTTCCTATTGGATGTGTGATACAATCATTAGAAGAAACGGATATTATTTGTGCTATGCAAGAATTAGTAGACTTGTTAAGTACAAAAAAAGCACAAACTAAAGTGGCATTAGAACAGGCTAATGAAGTATATAGCCATGAGAGACTGATTCGAGCGATTTTGGAAGGAATGTAATATGAAAATTTTGTTAGCCAATTTTACCAAAATGGTTGCAGATAGTGGTGGATTGGCCAAAGTGACTTGTGCATTTGCCAATGAAATGAAGCAACGTGGACATGAGGTTACATTAGTATATAGCGATGAACAATCTGGGGAATTTTACTATCCAATTGATACTGATGTGCTGCAATATGATTTGCGGAATATGGATAGAAAAAGAGTGACCTATCCCTTTATATTACGGTTAAAACGTGAATGGTATCGAATGTTTAATAAGCAAAAAGCGAGAACCATTAATAATGAATTTGCAGAAACATATTTATTGACACCATTAAAAAGAGTATTAGAAGATACTCAACCTGACGTAATTGTTAGTTTTCAACCAGCAGCAACAAAATTATTGGTTTTAGATATAAATACCTCTATTCCTGTTATAACAATGAGTCATGGTGATCCAGAAGATTATTTTCACTTTTATCCCAAAGCAGAAATACCAGCTGTAGAGAAATGTGCAATGAATCAAGTTCTTTTACCATCCTTTAAAAAACATCTGTTACATCATTTGCCGAATGCTAAGGTGACTGTAATTGGTAATGCGATTCCACAATACAAGGAACAAGTAGATTTAACTAGACCAAAAGAATTTTATAGAATTGGTTTTTTAGCGAGATTATCAAAAAATCATAAACAACCACATTTGTTAATAGAAGCATTTTGTAAATTAGCAGATGAATTTCCGAATTGGGAGTTAGTTCTATGGGGAGCCAAAGAAGGAGAGTCCTTTTTTAAGCAAATGGAATTAATGATAGCTACACATAGATTACAAGAACGAATTCGGTTTGTAGGAACTACAAATGACGTAGAATGTGCATTAGCAAGTTGTGATATTTTTGCCTTTCCAAGTGCTTATGAAGGGTTTGGACTATCATTAGGAGAAGCAATGAGTAAAGGCTTACCTGCAGTGGGCTTTGCATCTTGTAGCGCTGTTAATGAACTAATCATTGATGGATATAATGGAATACTGTGTGAAGCTGGTGCCGATGGATTAGCTAGAGGATTAAAGAAATTAATGGGGAATCAGGCATTACGTGTAGAATATGGGGCAAATGCCAATACAAGTATGAAAGTGTATGCACCGGATAGAATATGGGATGAGTGGGAACAGTTATTAAATAACATTAATATAAAATAGGAATTGCTAAGGTAATAATATGTACAAAAAAGTTGTAATGAGCCGATTTGGTGGTTTAGGGGATATGGTGATGCTTACCCCTATATTGAGAGGAATAAAAACGCTCTTGCCAGAAACTAAGCTGATAGTTGTAGGGGAAGAAAATGCTAGAGCCTTAATGGAGGGATGTCCATTTGTAGACGAATATCTAGGATTTGATAAAAGCTATAAAAGTTCTTGGAATATTATAAAAAAACTATGGAGAGCTGATATTGTATATCTAATGGACACGCTATATCGTATCTCTATAATTTATTGGTTAGCAAGAGTAAAAAAGAGAATAGGGTTTCCTCATAAAAGGAAGTTTTTTTTAACGGATCTTATTTCACCAAAGTCTTGGATGGACTATGCGTATGAACCAGTGGTATATGCTGATTTTGTGAAAGATATACTGCAAATAGATATTACACAGATACCAGACTGGGACCATTTGTTCTATCCTGAAGGAAGTGAATTAGAAAAGAAAAACGTAAATGAATTGTTAAAGAATAGACTATATAATGATTTTATAGTTTGTAGTTTAGAAACAGGCGGACATGCGAAAGATTGGCCTATTGAACACTGGTTGGACCTATTTAGAGAATTAGATAAAATAGAAAAAAGTGTGGTTATTATTGGTGTTCCAACAAAAAACTATAATGACATAGAATTCCCTACTAATGTGCTTGATTTAAGAGGAAAGACAAATCTCCTTGAAACAGGAGAAGTTATACGATTAGCAGACATGGTTGTTAATGGATGTAGCTTCCCAATTCATGTAGCAAATGCTGTTGATACACCAGTAATTGGACTATATGGATCACAACCAGATTGGAGAGGGATGCCACAGCGCATATTTTCTAGTATACATGCTGAAATAGATTGTTCACCCTGTGATTATTTATTCAAAGGTCCTGGTTGGTGTGAGAATCCAACATGTATGAAACAAATATCTGTAAAAAGAGTTATCACAGAAATACAAAGATGCTATGATGAAGGAAAACCTTTGGGAGAATATAAATTAATAACTGGAGAAAACAATGAATAATAATTTAATTGAGAAATATCATATTTCTAAGATGGATGCGTATTTAGCAGAAATGGTTCGCAGAATTAAAGGTAGTAGAATTTGTCCAGAATATATTTATAAGTTGTCATTAAAAAAATATGGATTTAAAGATAATTTAGCGAGATATTATACAGAAAAATATTCAGGTATTCCTGTTGGAAAATTTACTTGGGGATATAAATATATACGAAACGATATTATTAAATCTATTGGAGCATATTGTTCTATTGCGACTGATCAATTAGTAGTTCCGAATGGGCATAAAACAGATTATGTTACTACATGGCAATCAGAATTAGAATATCCGAATGAATTACCTATTAATAAAAGTACAGTGATTGGTAATGATGTTTGGATTGGTGCACGGTGCACAATTTTAAACAATCTTACAATTGGTGATGGAGCTGTTATTGGTGCTGGTAGTATAGTAACGAAAGATGTGCCACCATATGCGATTGTAGTGGGAGCTAATAAAATTATTAGATATCGTTTCCCAGAAGAAATAATACAAAAATTGCTTATAATGAAATGGTGGGAATGGGAAGATGAAAAAATACGTTCTGCCTACAAATTATTTGAAGACCCTGTTGCTTTTGTAGATGCGTATTATTTATAGTAGAGTGGAACATGAAAATACTAGAAATTTTATCAGGTCCATCATACGATCCTGTCATTGCCTATAAAGATGCGGGTATGTTATTGTATGAATTGAACAAATCCTTTAATTACATGACTAATTATTGTGGGTGTAATTGTAGTGAGTATAATGCTGTGTGGAATCCTCAATTTTTGAAATCTGTGTGCGTCACCAAAATTTCAGAGAGCTTAGAATTTAAACAACAGGTTTTAGATATAAAAAAATATATAAAAGATCATATTATAAGTTATGATGCGGTTATTTTTTTTAATTATGGCAATACGACATACAAATTAGCAAACCTATGTAAACAAATTAATCCTAAAATCGTTGTATATGTTAAATTAGATATGGGGAGAGGTGGCTATGCACATTTTTCTCCAAGCCGAGAATTTTCATTCTTACGCAGTAGATTTGAAGCGTTTAAAAGTAGAAATGTTGATTTTTTTACTGTAGAAACAAAAGAGTATTATAATGCTTTAAAAGAAACCCCGATGTTTAAAGGCAGATTGTATTACCTACCAAATGGTGTATCTACATTAGGGATCGATGATGCCACAGTAAATATAGAACAAAAAGAAAATATTGTGATTACTGTTGGTAGGCTAGGCATTTATGAGAAAAATACAGAATTATTTTTGGATAGTATATTAGATATTCCTAATAAAATACGTAGTCAATGGAAATTCTACTTTGTGGGACCACAAACAGAGGAGTTTTCGCAGTATATCGCAAAATTTTTAGAAGATAATCTAATGCTTGCACCTAACATAGTTCAGCTAGGAAATATCACAGATAGGAATGAACTATCTAATCTATTAAAAAAGGCAAAAATTATTTGTATGCCTAGTAGAACAGAAAGTACATGTATAGCAACTTTAGAAGGTATGTATTTTGGCTGTATACCCATTATTAGTCGGTATAGTGCTTTTGTAAGAGATACAACAAATAATGAAACCATTGGTAAGGTAGTGGATGACTATACATCTAGTGGCTTTGCAAAAGCAATGGTAGAATATATGAAAGATGAGGCCCATCTAAACTCGGAAGTAGAAAAAGCGATAAGTTATGCAAGAGATACATTCGATTATATAACTATTGGTGCTGAATTGAATCGATTGTTAATGTTATATAAAAAAGATTAGTAAAATAAATAGTTAGACTTATAGTGAAGTGCTAAAAGGTGTATGCATAGCATATTTATAGATTATTTTAATCAAAACGAGTTAATATATATAGGACTATGGATTTGTTTAGGAATATTAAATAAACACTAATTAAATATGGTCATAGATAGGGATTCATATTTTACCGCTAAATAATAGTAGTGACAGAGCGAGTAATCGCTCTGTTTTTATTGGCTCTTTGTCAAATGTGGGGGCTACTCATATAAAAAGTTCATAGCACTAGCTATTCAAATAGCTAGTGCTATTCTTTTTGCTTAATAGAAGTATACGAACTCTAAAGCGTTCAAAATGACGCAACCCATAACTTATTCTCTTTAATACTTTAATGTTATTATTACATCCTTCTGTAAACCC
>NZ_RQVN01000035.1 GCF_003992135.1 Veillonella sp. VA142
TTTGTGAAACCCGCACTCTGGCTTATGTTTACTTCTTTCGAAGTAATTACCTTTCATTGTTCAGTTTTCAAAGATCAACGTCGTCATTCACAACGCTGTGTTGCGGCGACTATATTATAATAACAGATTCACAAATTTGTGTCAATAGCTATTTTTAATCTTTTTTTGCTCATCACTCATAGAAGTGTGAACACCTTGCTCTTTCGAACATGTACTATAGTATATTCCATTTCCAAATAAAAAGCAACCCCCAATTTACTTTTTCTTCCCCGAAGAGAATGCAGTTATGCGTAGTAGCCTTGTGGCGGCGTTATAGACTAAATTACACAAACACAAGAGGAGCACGGCGTGTTCAAAACATAATAAGTCTAGGTCACGTTCATATATGTCATAATCGCACATTCCCTAGAAGAGCAGGGCATGTTCCTGAAGAAACATTATGAAATACCGTTTCTGAAGGAATGTGCCTTGCTCTTCCCTTTTACCTTATTCAGTTATAACCGCCACAGGCTACATAGCATTACAAGTGAACGCTTTCGCCTAGTTCGTAGTTCCCCTGATTTGTTACCACTCGATCTGTCGGATTTAATCCATCCAGTATGGTCACTACACCATCTACTTCTAATCCTATCTCAATAGTTCTTATATCTATTGTATTATTTTCTGTCAGCACATACACAAACTTACCATTCTCGCCATCACGAATAACTTCTTTAGGCAAAGTAAGCGCCGGCGCTTCTGCTTTCGTTTCAATCACCAGTGTATAGAACTCACCAATCGTCACTTGCCCTAGTTGAACGTTGAAAGTAGCTTTCACCGTGATGCTCGGTCCCGACTCTGTTCCCACAAATGTAATTTGTCCTGGCACTTGCTGTCCATTTACAACCAAATAAACTTGCACGCCACCAGTAATGTTCGGCTGTTTCAAAATAGCACCGAAGCTTTGCGGAACGCTCAATGTAGCCACCACTGGCGAATCTTCTTGTATTAGCAGCAACGGTTTGCCCTCGATGGCAATCTTTCTATCTTCATTATAAATGGCTGCTACTCTACCTTCCATCGGCGAAACTATTTGGGCCGCTGCCATCTGCGCTTGTATTTTTGCAATAGCAGCTTCTATTCCAGAAGTATCTACTCCTGAACCGCCTGTATAAGACGGAACTGTTACCACTTGTGATTGTGCCCTGACCGCAATCGTTTCAAACTCGCGATTCGTAATAATGCCAGCATCACGCATATATCGCGCCCGCTCTACATCCTCTGATGACACACTACCACCCACTACTGCAGTCGATGTACTCTGTTGTGGCACCCGACTCCGCGCCTCCTGCAATTGTCCTAATAACGATTGCAACTGTTGTTGTAGCGATGTGGTATCGATCATAGCGAGCACTTGACCTGCTTTCACCATGTCACCCACTTTCACTGTGAAAGTAGACACTGGCCCCGACACCGTCGGTTCCACACTTGCCTTATGTAGAGCTGTAATATTCGCCTCATGACTGATGCGCACCGGCATTTGACGTTCCACAGGATTCACCACCTGTACCGTTTTGGGCTGCATCCATGCGAACACACCGCCTGCAAGAATCAGTACCACCACCACTGTTATATATATCCAATATTTCCGTATCCAAGAATAGTTCATTATGCACTCCTCTCATATAGAGAGTATTATACTACTCTTACATCGGAATATCTACCTCTCCCCCCAGAGGAATGCCATCACGTGTAGTAGCCTTTGTGGCGGACCTTTTCTACCTAAATCACACAAGCACAGAAGACCGTAACATACCCCTGAACAAACATAACCACTGTATAGTTTAAGAAGGGGTGTGTTACGGTCTTCTCTTTATCATATTTAGTTAATCCCGCCACAGGCTACATAGCATTATAAGTGACGACCTACATAGCGTTACAAAAGACGTTTTATATGTGTTTCTTAAATACATCTCTCATTATGATTGCCTTATCAATAGTTTCATTAATTAGTTCATTATGGTTCTCTTGACGGTCAAAATCTAGTCCATCAATGTAATATAGAATCCTAGATGCCTTTTTATTATCTAATCGTTGCCACTGCATAGACAAACCTAATTCATTTTCTATCACATCCCGCATCCCATATAACCTATCAAACATTTGCTTATTATCTTTAATAGCAAGCTCTACGCTAATTTGACCCGTTCTACCTAATAAGGAAATGGCTATCCCTGCTTCGCTTGTTCCCATCGCTACACTATACCACCGTTCTGTATGCGCCTTTCTAACATTAAACGGTCTATTTCTACTTACTAACACTTGGTTAAACCGAGTCCAAAAATTCAAGCGATCAGCTTCACTTTTACTTAATTCACCGTTTCCTCGATTTGTACTAGTCATTTTTAGAAAATCATTAGGCTTTTCCACTAGCACAAATTTAGGTGCTGGCAACGAATCTCCAATTTGGTAGGCGTGAATTTCAATTAAAAAGAAAGATACATCTTTCGTGGTCTTATTGTTTAACCATTCAACTGCGCTCCGGTGTTCCTCTTTAGCTTCTTTCACAATCCAAATTACTACATCTGCATCTAACCCAGATGCGTAGGTAATAATCTTTCCTAAATGATCATGATTTGTCGTTTCTAACTGATTTTCAATAATTACCTTGATTCCCGTAGTTTCATCATGAGCCACCAAATCACATCGATAAGACCCGACATACACTTCCTTATCAATATCAGTTAACGTTAATCCTATTTCATCTCCAAGTATCTCTATATTTTCTTCTTTAGATAACCACTCCGAAAAATCATATTGTTCATGTTTCCAAAGATCTCTAATATCCACCTCTGAAAGCTTACCTAACTTCATAACACACCCCCACGCATACTTTTATATCACCGAGTCATTATTTATAGCTTTATTTTACCATACTATATACCAATAATATACAGATATCATTTCCATATATATACAATATCAAAGCCTTAGTCCCTTAAGGTAACTCGTTATCCATAGTAGCCTTGTAATACACCTATAAACCGTGCTATAATTAACGTAACAAAAAGAAGAGCCACCAACGTGTGAAGGCGTTAGGCTCATCTAAAAAAACTCAAAACATGATGAAGCCTAACGTGTGAGGTCTGCAATACCTCGTTACGTTAGGCCTTTTCATTGACTATTTTAAAAGTTCAATGATTTGAATTGCTAAGCTAGTTAGCGCGATGATTAAGGAAATCTTTTCGTACTTAGTCATAGCAATCACCTCCTCTTTTAATAAGAAGAGATGAACCTAACATCACGTCGGTGACACTTCTATGCCTTCATTATATCACATTTCGTGTATATTACTAAGTCATTTTGATAGTAATTCACACTACCACTCTGAGGAACACAGTTACACGTAGTAGCCTTGTGGCGTTCCTTACTGACAGAATCACGCAAATACAAGAAGAGCACAGCGTGCTCCGCAAATATAATACGCCTAGGTCACGTTCATATGCATCATAATCGCATATTACCTAGAAGAGCAGGACATGTTCCTGAAGAAACATTATGAAATACCGTTTCTGAAGGAATGTGTCCTGCTCTTTTTTACTTTATAGAATACTCACTGAACGTGACAAAGCTATATAAAGGTATGCCGTGCTCTTCCCTTTGCCCTATTCAGTTAACACACCACAGGCTACATAACGTAACAAGTGACGATCTACATGGCAGAACAAGTAACTCCTGTACTAAGGTCATATGTATGCACCGCATCTCCCGCTAGTTGGCTCGTCGTCTCATGGCAAGTAAACAGAAACACCTGTGTATGTTCACTCAACTGTTCGATTACCTGCAATGTGAGCTTTTGCCGTGCTAGGTCAAATCGCACTAGTACGTCATCCAACAGCAACGGCATGGACTCAATCTTTTCAGCGAAGAACTCTGCTAGGCTTAGTCGCAATGCCAAATACACTTGATCGCCCAAGCCACTGCTCCACTTTCCTAAGGGAATCTCTCGTCCTGTCGTGTCTTTCACATAGACCCCCTTATGGGTGTCATCCATATGCAATGTATAGATACCACCAGTCATGGCTTTCACATACTCAGATGCCCTCGCCAGCATCGCCGGTTGTCGATCTGTTTCGTATTCTTGTTGTGCTAGTTCCATACCATGGTTGATGAACACATAGGTCATCCACGCTTCCAAGGCTTCTCGAAGTTCCGCTTCTAGCTGTTCTTTTTTCAATATGGCTTCGGACACTGCATGGGATGTGCTCAAGTGGCGCATCGATTCTTGCAAGGTCCCCCGCTCTTCATACAATGCTTGTAAGGACGACTCAATATTCGCCAATTCCGTTTCACTGCGGGAGTACTCTAATTCCCATTTGCCTTTATCATCACCTTGCAAACGGCGATACCACACATCTCTATGAAACTCTTTAGGCGCCAACAACTCTAGTTGCCGTTGGCTTTGGCGATAAATCGTCTCCCATTGTTTATGCTGATCTTGTTGTAGCAAGCGTTGACGATATTCTGTAGCGCTCTTCATGCCACCCTTTTGAATTAGCTCTTCTTGGGCAAGGAGTAATTCTTTTTCTTTTTTACTCCATGTGGCATACTCATCGCGATAGTTTTTTCGCTGGCTTTCCTTTTGCTCCCACCGCACGCGATTTTGCTTGTGCAATTGTAGCTGATTATACACCACCCGTAGATCCACGATAGATGGCGCCGTATGTATCTGTAAAGAATCCCACAAGTTCCGGCATCGATTTACAATGGCTTCTAATTGTTCATGATGCAACCCCACTTGCTTTTGGTACCCTTCAAACTCGCGCAATCGTTCATGGTAGGCTTGATATTCTTCCCTCATGCCATAGAATGCATCATCTCGATTCGTCTGTTTGGCTGCTTTTGGCAACCATGCTTCCCACATGTCCATAGCCTTAGTACCTGCTGCTTCCAAAGTTTTGCCTTCCGCCACCCACTGCGCTTTCATCACTTCGTAGGCTTTGAAATGGCTTATATCATCTCCGTATCCTTTGATTTGTTCTGCCACTGCTTGTATCTCTGAAAGTAAGCTTTCATAGTCAGATTCTGTGGTAGGCATAGAGCGACCCGCCTTCGTTTCTAAAGCAGACATATCCTTAGGCGCCGTAGCTACCTGCTCCATCGCCCCATCCTTACGTTTCCCTTGATATGCTAGCCCTACACCTAGCAACAAGGCAAATATGCCACCGATGGCCTGTATACCGATTCCTTCTGCATAGATCATATGCCATGCTAGCAATGCTACGCCTAGCACGGCTAGTACGGCGCCACCTACATAATAGGAACGTCCAGATGTCATCGTTACTACAGAGTCCGTAGGTTCTTGTGCTAAGTAGACCTCTTTCAATGCAGTTAAATTGCTATACTTGGTTTCTAGGGCTGTTACCGTTTCTGTCACCTCACGAGCTCGATCATCTTGTGGAAATGGCTCTCGTCGTTGCCACGCCTCATAGGCCTCACGAGCACTGCGCAACTGGCGCGCCACTTGCTCCCCATCGTACCAATTTACATCACTTGGGAAGTTTTCCACATCACGCCAATACACATGAGATTTACGAATGAATGCCAACTGAGCTTTTACCTTCTCTAAGTACAAATCCCCTTCTCGACATTCTTTTTCTAATTGGGTCCATTTCGATAATTCTTGGTACAAACTTTCAATCTCTTGTTCATACATACCCAGTCTATCTTCCGGGTCGAAGTTATCTGGCACTAAGCCTTCTTCCTTGCCACGCCACACGCGCATATATTCCTGACAACGACGGATTTCTTCATCTAGTTCTAAAAAGGCATCTCGCTCCAAGGACTCTTCCACATGGAATTGGAGCATTTTTTGTTTTGCTTCTTCTCCTCGTTTATACGTATCCCAGGCACGGAGAACTCGCTCTACCTCTTGCAAATATTCCTTCCGCTCTTGCCGTTGTTCCTGCAAGATAGCTTCTTTTTTTTCTAGCTCTTCCAAGGAAGATTGCCAAGTATAGTACTCCTGTTCTCCTTGTTGTAGCTTGCGGATATCTCGTTCCACCTCTTGCAGTCGGTCCAATAAGGTATTAATGGTCCGCTTTCCCGTAGGAGATGCCACTAGCAATTGGCTAGCTAATTCGTCTACATCTTTCACGAGGGTCCCCAAGGATTCTCCACCTTCGGCACCAAAGAATCGTGTGCGCACGTCCACCTCTTGGATAATATCCACTCCTTGTAGGTCATCCAAGGTAATGGCAAAAATGCGATCATAGGTCTTTTTATCTAACCCTTGCCACCACAATTCTGCAGGCTCCACCGTATACCGCTGGCCACCCACTTCGTAAAAGTCTAAGGTTTTTCCTTTCCGACCAATGTGGTAAGTTTTGTCTTCTCGTTCCACTACAATATGACCCTCTACAGGTTCTTCTTTCCGTTTCGTCCCCAACAAAATGCTACGAAAAGCTTGGAGCAGTGTTGTTTTTCCACTTCCATTAGGCCCATATAGCACATGTAGTCCCCGTTCATGAGGCTGAAAGGTCCACTGTTCATAGGGGCCATAGTGTTCTATACATATTTCTTTAATCTTCATACTCATTCCCCTGTAATAAACGGATTCCTTCCCGTCGCGCCTTTTCATAGGCAGACTGCACCATGTCATCTGTTACTAACTGGCTATACATACCCATGCGTTTCCACTCTGGTCGCTCTTTCACAATGTTCAGTAACGAATCCGCATCCATATCCATCACATTCAAGGCTTTCACATAATCGCTGACCATGCCTGGCGCAATGCCTTGCTTACCGCTACTGAAAGTATCGCATTCGATACCGATGATATACACGCCGTGCTTACCACCTTCTTCCGCTTGGGCTTCCTCCATCCATGCGGCACGCACTGCATTGTCACTCGCCACATCGGACAAAGGCCCTTCTCCTGTGAGTGTAAGTGTCAATAAGATGGACATACCCGGTTTTCGGATCATTTCTTTTTTGTGGCGCAACATTTCCAGCATCTCTACTACCGACTGCACTTGCCCTAAATCGATAGTATCTTCTGCAAATCGGATTACATTGGTCTCGTGAAAGTGTACTTCCACAGTGCCACGGCTAGATACATCCACCACATAGCACCCTTTCGGGCCACTTTCACCACGGTGCAAGCCTTGGGTATTGCCCGCATAAACGATGTGAGGCTGTTCGCTCAGAATCTGGCGCTTGTGAATGTGCCCAAGGGCCCAATATTGAATGGGAATGCGTCGCAACGCATCGAGAGAACAAGGCCCCGTCTTGTCATGTCCCTCATGACTGCCTACCGTTCCATGCACAAGAGCGATGGAAAAAGGATCACTACGCAACGGATGGATGTCCGATGCCAAGTCCTCATGTTGGGTATCACTGGAAATACTGCGTCCATAGATACCCGCCACCTCTTGGCCTCGCACCACGAGAGAAAACCGATCCACCCGGTCCGCTGCACAGATATGGACATTGTCTGGCAATGGCATGTGACGCGTCCAACTTTCCGCAGGATCGTGATTACCTTGCACCACATACACAGGAATGTGTTCCTTGGCGAGACTTTCACAGGCTCGCACAAACTGCATCTCCGCCTCAAGAGGATGATCCGCCCCATCATAAACGTCCCCCGTGATGAGCACCGCCGTCACACGCTGACGGATGGCCAAGTTCACGATATTTTGAAAGGATCCATAGGTAGCGCGTATCATAGCCTCGTCCAAGGATCTGCCAAAAGATTTTAAATAGCGAAAGGGCGCCCCTAAATGGAGATCCCCACATTGTATGAATCGAAATGGTATGCCCATATTATAACCCTTTCCAAGCCTCAGCTAATACCTGTACCGCCCGTTCTAAGTCACGTGTCGGTATACCGCTGAACGATAACAACACCTCTACAACACCTGTCTCATCTTTGTCTATGACCTTGATATCGCACCCCGCTCCTAAGGCTCGTTTCCGAAGCACATCTCCCTGGCTGCAGGCCTTGCGAATCCCAGCATAGACGCCACCCTCTGGATCAATAACCTCATAGGTGTCGTCCAAATAGTGGCGCAACAGACTTGTAAAATACTTACTTTTTTCTAAATAATGTTTGCGGAGACGGCGAATTTGCTTATGCCATTCCCCTTCATCCATGTACATGGCCCACACCAACTGCTCTAACACACCTGCACTTTGTCCATAGGCCTTGCGATGCTTGTGAAAGTCCTCATAGAGAACTACGGGTAGCACTAGGTAACTCAATCGAATCGACGGCGGTAACACCTTCGACGGTGTACCCATGTAGATGACGCAATCTTGAAGGTCCATACCTTGCAAAGATAACACAGGCTTTCCATAATAGCGAAGTTCACTGTCATAATCGTCTTCTATGATAAAAGCGCTTTGACTCTGCGCCCACCGCAATAACTCTGTCCGCTCTTGGATCGTCATAATACGACCCATACTATCGCCGTGAGACGGCATACAGTATAGAACTTCCACATTCACCGCTTGTAATGTGGCAATCAATTGCGGGCCTCCTGTATCAACCTCTAATACAGAAAATCCGTAGTCTTTCCATAAGGCTTTCGCAAAACTAGGGCTTTGGCGGTCTATGGCTACCTTAGATTTTCCTTGGCGTTGTAACAAGGATGCAATCATATGCAACGAATTGAGAGTACCACTAGTCACTAGGATCCGTTCCGCTGTAGCCCGCACACCTCGCGCCTGTTGTAAATATTGATTCAACGCTGACCGCAACTCAGGTTCTCCCTCTAGCTGACCATAGGTCATGAGCCTCTTCGTATCTCGTAAGGCATAACCAATAAAGCGTTTCCACCGTTTGAAGTCGAATCCCTCCGGATCCATCGCACCAGTTGCGAAATTGTAGCGGATAGGAGTGGGCTGTCTGTTCATTCCCTTAGGTAAGGCATTATTCAACGTAGATGTAGTGCATCCATCACAATCCGATATTAGTTTTTCTACCTTCTGTTTCCCAGCATCTGTTAGACTTTGACGTACACCCTTAGGCTTCACCGATGAAAGAACCTCTTCCTTAAGTTCTCCTAGATTACCCACGATTCCATATGTTCGATCAGACGTACTATTAATAGGAGTCATCCCATCATAATATCCAATCAAAGGCTGGGGAATCTCCAGCACCTCATAAGGCGCCCTGTTATGGGCTTGAATATACCCTTCCGTAGCCAACTGCAAATAGGCTTGCTCCACCGTAATCTTGCTCACACCTAACTGCGCCGCCATAGCACGTATAGAAGGAAGCCGTTGCCCTGGACGGAACAAACCTTGCTCAATATGCACTTTTACAGCCTCATATACCTGCTCGTACATGGGAACCCCTGCATTCGCATCTAGGACAATCATCTAGCCCTCCAAAACAACAACCTTACGCTCTTACATATATATCTATCGTTAACTCTCAATTCTAGGGTAGTTCCTTTCATCATGCCATGACTCCAAAAACTGAAACCTTTGTTTCTAAAATAGACTCTTACTTTATATTATAAAAGTAAACACGAAAAATGACTACACCAAAAGTATGAATTTCTTTCGAAGGACATTGAGAGAGAGCCTCTATAAATAATACAAAGTAAAAAGGGGCTGTAACAAAATGTACTTTTTTACATTTTCGTTACGGTCCCTTTTGCATGCAGAAACTACCAAACTTCTTGAG
>NZ_RQVN01000036.1 GCF_003992135.1 Veillonella sp. VA142
TATACCAATGAAAAGGGTCCTTCGGGACCCTTTTGCCTATTAAAAATATAAAAAATAGAGGAAAGTTGATACTTTTTGATCAACTTTCCTCTATTTTATTTGTGGGCTATTTTGTTACAGCCCCTTTTTGTGTGTTATTCATTAAATCTTTAGCTACGCTTATTGTACCACTTATAGCTTATAATTTCAACGATTTTTCTCCATATATTCTCATAAAGTCTGATGACGTTTGTATTTAGCAATAAACTGTGCTATACTTATCCTATAGAAAAGAAGAGCTACCAACGTGTTCAGGGCGTTAGGCTCATCTCAAAAAGCTAAAATAGAGATTGCCTAACGTGTTAAGGTGTGTAAGACCTTATGCGTTAGGCTTTTTCATTGTCTATTTGAATAGATCAATGAGTTGTACTATTAATTTTAGAACTAAAATCAAGACATCGATTTTCCTAAATTTTTTCATAGTACCACCTCCTCCCACAATAGGAAGAGATGAGCCCAACATCACATTAGTGACACTTCTATGTCCTCATTATATCATATTTTTACAAATCGTTGATGACATTTGATGCCAATTTCTGTATCTAATTAGGAGTATACAGTTACCAAGCTATCATACTTTCTAATATTAATCTCCTACAGAGGAACGCCATTACGAGTAGTAGCCTTGTGGTGCCCCTTACTACCTAAATTACACAAACCCAAAGAAGAGCACGGCGTGCCCCCGAACAAACATTATGAAATACCGTTTGAGAGGGGTATGCCGTGCTCTTCCCTAACCCTGAGGAACGCCGTTACGAGTAGCAGCCTTGTGGCGTTTCATTATTACCTGAATTACACAAATACAAGAAGAGCACGGCGTGCCCCGAACAAACATTATGAAATACCGTTTGAGAGGGGTATGCCGTGCTCTTCCCTTATTATATTTAGTTACGAACGTCACAGGCTGCATAACATAACAAGTGACGATCTGAAATGTTAACACAACTCTATTGACGCAAGTTAACAATAGATATATAATGTAGTCATTATGATGTAGTCATTAAAATCAAATGGAAATTACGAGGTGTAATTATGGAAACTGTATCAAAATCTATTTCCTATGAAACAATCATAGCATACGCACAAAAAGTATTAGATGGTGGCGAGATCACTCGTGAAGAAGCAGAACAACTGATCCACACATCTGATGAAGACACTATGATTCTGTTAGCTATGGCTGACAAAATCCGTCAAAAATTCAATGACGATACAGTAGACCTATGTGCCATCGTGAACGCCCGTTCCGGTAAATGCCCAGAAAATTGCAAATTCTGTGCCCAATCCGCCCATCATGACACTGGAGTTACTGTGTATCCTTTCATGGAAGAAGATGAAATCGTAAACGCCGCAAAAAAAGCGAAAGAGGCTGGTGCTATCCGCTTCTCCATCGTAACAAGTGGCCGTAACACAAACAACCCAAAAGAGTTCGAGCAAATCTTGAGTGCTCTCACTCGTATTCGCAAAGAAACTGGATTAGAAATTTGCTGTTCCCTCGGTCTTTTAACCTATGAACAAGCAGTGCAATTAAAGGAAATTGGTGTCACACGTTACCATTCTAATATCGAAACAGCACCAAGCCATTTCCCAGATATTTGTACAACACACTCTTATGAAGATAAAATGTCTACTATTGCCAACGCTCAAAAAGCAGGTATCCGTGTTTGTTCTGGCGGTATCTTAGGTCTGAACGAAACGAAAGAGCAACGTGTAGAAATGGCATTCGAATTAAAACGTTTAGGTGTAGATTCTATTCCATTGAATATCTTAAATCCAATCAAAAATACTCCATTTGAAAACAATAAACCAATTCCTCCATTGGAAATTCTTCGTACCTTTGCCGTGTTCCGCTTCGTATTACCAGGTGCGTTAATCCGTACTGCTGGCGGTCGTGAGGTTAACCTTCGCGACTTACAAGCCTACGCCTTAAAAGGTGGATTGAATGGCATCATGGTAGGTGGCTATTTAACCACAGAAGGCCGTTCTCCATTAGATGACCTACAAATGATTGAAGACTTACATTTGTCACTAAACACAGTACAAGAAGCGTAACTATAAACCTATATATGTAACAACGAAACTTTTTCATTACCTATATGTCTCAATTAGAGAGCTGCAACCATATAGAACTTTCAAACGAAAACAGGGGACCCGATTCCATCGAATCTGGGTCCCCTGTTTTTAAAACTATTTACAACACTAGATAATTCCAAATCCACGCAATACTGGCTCATACACATAATACAAGAACAACCAAGTCCCCAATCCTGCGACGCCACCCACGAGGGCGCCGTTAATGCGGATCCAAGCGAGGTCTTCTTCCACCTTACTTTCAATAAAATGGATGAACCGTTCTGTACTTAAACTGTGCAGCACTTCACGGATGATGATGCCGATAAACCCATGGCTCTTGGATGCAATGTGTAGCATAATATGAGTCAATGCTTCTTCTAACCGTTCCACCATACCCGGCTCTTCACAGTATTGATTCCACAACTCTTGAAAGCTCGATTCCAACGCAATGGCCATTGGCGACGTCCCATCCGCAGATACCATACCTTCACGAATCCGTGGGCACACGTACGCCTCTAACATGAGCTCCCAATCCTGCACATCAATCCACTGTTGGATGGCATCATCCAAGGTCTTTGTGATACTTCGGTTCGACGCCATGTGTTGCAAGGGCCCCACCCATTGGTGCAACCATACGAGACGCTCCGTGCTGTTCGGCTGTTTCCAGCGCTCCAACATTTGATGTACTTCTTCAATAATAGCACGCGCCATTTCATGAACATTCACGATGTCCAACCCCTCTGATAATCCAATGAGCATGGCAGATACTATATCTTTCTTGCGCTTTTCGATTTCTTCCTCGATAACAGATTCTAACCATTGTTGTGCTTTTGCCGTATACAGAGCTCTCTGTAGATAGTCGATACCTCGAATGACCACACTTTCATAGCGATTGTGTTCACACACATGTAGTAAAGTCTGTTGCATAGGACCGATAAACGATTGGTTATGCAAAAATTTCCGTAACCGTTGTGCACCCCATTGGGCCCACTCCCGATCACTACGACGTTCCCACAACTCAGACAGTACCGTGGCAATCCCTTGGCGCACCGTATTTCGTCCTACATCACTGCGGATATATTGATCTACAAAGGGCACAAACTGTACCCGTTCAATGGTACTTTTACATTGATCATAGGTGAGCAGCTTCGTATTCACCATGCGGATAATCCCCTCAATGAGACGATTCTTATTCCGTGGAATCAGCTCCGTATGAAAGGACACACCCAAAGGTTTCCTAAATAAAGCAGTCACCGCAAACCAGTCTGCTACGCTGCCGATGAGGGCAGATTGGACAAACCAATACAATCCATCATACCAAGGAGCCGTGATATACCATTGACCCCACCACACAAAAGCGAACAGCACCGCCATGGTAATCAGCAAGCGGTTCGCATAGGTTGTATAGGGATTCCTGTTAGTTTCTATAACACGAGGGCTCATAGGATCCCTCCTTTCAGCAAGGTCAATCCATAGAAGAGACCGCCTAAAATAGCACCTACTAAGGACCCATTGATGCGTATCATCTGCAAATCATAGCCCAATTTAGATTGTAATATGCGGGTAATTTCCTCCGGTGTGAATCGATTCATCTCGCGCACGACGATGTGTTCAATCCAAGGGCGTACGTAATTTAAGACATGCAACAATTGGAATAAAATAAACCGCTCTGCCTTGCGACCTTTTACAGCATTCGTTTCCAAGCGTTCAAAGAAATGGTACAATTCCGCTTCTCCTTGCTCCACATACCGTGCCAAGTCCAACGTATCTTCCAACACATAGCCGTCTTCGATGAACTCTCGGAACCAAGCATTCTTTTTATCTTCTAGTTTTTGTTGCCACTGTCCATTCTGTGCAAGTTCATCCACTGCCCATCGAGCCTTCGTGTATACTGCAGATCCCAAGGGCGACTGCAAAGATTCTTGGCTCATCAAATAGGCACAGCCTTTCACCTGTATCATGTGCGTAATGTATTCCGGTGAAAGTGACTCCCCGCCCAATGCAAGCGCTAATTCTCGTAAAAACGAATGGTCTGCATAGCGATTCATCACAGAGGATACTAGCCCTAACAAATAAGGGCGAATCCCTTCCGCCGCTAGCAATCGTTGAAGCATCCGGTTAATGTGTAACCATAGCACCTCAGCTCGTTCTGTCTCTAAGAGCTGACGGCACAAGCTAACCACAAAAGGTGTCACGCGCCAAGACTCCACACCGTTCTTGATGTGCCCTAGCAATTGCTCTTGCAGTAAATTTTCTTTCACATGGGGTAATACATGGTCTTTCAGTTCGTCAAAACACACATGCATATACCCCCGACCAGTGGCACTATTCATAAATGACACTATCCGCTGTGGTACACGTTCCTGTTTCAGCACCTCGTACATGTGAGACACCCGAAGGAGTTCGTCCACCATCATGTGTCGTGCCATTTCCACAAACCGTTCCTTATTCCTAGGGATGAGCGCCGTTTTAAAAGGAATCCCTAAGGGTTTTGTAAACAGCGCCGTCACCGCATACCAGTCAGCTAAACCACCAATCATGGCAGCCCCTGAAATATGCGTGACGAGCCCCCAGAAGGGATCTCTATGAAAGGGATAGGTCACTAAGAATATCATTCCCATTAAGACCAATAGAGAAGTTGCTCCATGTCGTTGTAACCATGGTGTCATTTACTTCACTTCCTCTACCACCGTATCTCCTGGCTCTCTTGGAATCCAACACTGTTGCGTAGGATAGGCTCCTCTAAATTCCTCTGATGGTACCCATACAGGGCCATTGGCATGCATAGGAATAAATAATTTCGTGTTCATCATACCTAACACTTCTAGAGCTCCCCATTCACGAGCTACTTCTAAGCGCGCGTCCACAGGGAACATCATAATATCCACAGACAAACCTGTTAGAGGTGCGAATTCTTTCTCCTTTAACGCTTTTGCCTCTGCAATATTCTCAGGCGTATCTCCAGACCAATGCCACCAGTTTAAATCTCCTGCGTGAAAGATGCGATGCGTACCTGTATCCACTAAGAATGAGCCACCAGCATCCGTGGAACCAAACATGGTGACAGTTAAGCCGTCAGCCTCTAAGGTGTCGCCTACCTTCATAGAATGCAAAGAAAATACTTGTTGTACCACGCCTTCTGTTAGACGTTCCTCTGATATAATCTGGCCTTCCGTAGGCTCAACATTGTTGATTCTTTCTAACAGTAAGCTAGCTTTCTCACTATCTTGCTGACGGGCTAGCATATCCTGTACTTGCTGACAAGCATCTCGCAATGCCGGTACATCTTCATGGTACCAAACACTGTGTATATATGGTAAATATTTGAAAATTGATTTCATATAATGATCATGATGGATATGGGATATAAAGATATGTAACTCGTAACCTTGCTCTACCAATGTATCTACCACATCGGCTGGATCTTTCCAGTAATCAAATATATACGCTTGTTTACCATCTTCGATGACAAACCCGCTATGCTCTAAATAGGTAACTTTCATATTAACTCCTAATTGATAATTTTATTGATTACCTTTATTATAACACAAAAACCCTCCCAAGGTATGTACCTCAGGAGGGTTTTCTTATGAAAGTCTATGACCTTTTGTTGTGGGAAATAGAATCGCCTCTATCATTTGATACCCATGTGAGCCATAAGCATTTTAATTTGTGCTTTCATTTCTTCATTGTCTTGCATTACTTTTTCATAGTTTTCTTTCATGCGTGCATTGTCTGCTTTTACTTGCGCATTATCTGCTTTCACTTGTGCATTTTCAGCCTTAAGAGCAGTTACTTCGTCTTGTAAAATGTAGACGGAAGAAATTGGACCACCTTTGTAGCGTTCAGGAATCATGCTGTCTTCACCACCGAATCGGTATGTAACACCTGCATTCATCATGTTTTCGCCACCGCCAACGCTAATACCTACATTGAACATAGTATCTTCATTAGCATAATGGGCAACCCCTAACGCAAGAGCTTTATTGCCTTTGTAAGCACCAACGCCAGCCATGACTTGCGATTTTTTAAGTGGATCGTAGCTTAATGGGTTCATCGCTGCTAATGCCGCCGCATGAGCACCTGCTTCGTTCACTTTCGCTGTTACAGTATTAGTAACGGCTTGTAATTGACCTACTGTCGCAGCATCCGTTGCTTCTATACCTGGTGATACGTTGGTAATTCTGTTGCCACCGTTGTTTAAACCGTCTTTCGTCAAGCTTACTAATGGTTTGTCATGAGAACCAATGCGTATTCCATTGCTGTCTACAACAGATACAGTTTTAATAATTGGCTGTAATACCTTTGTATCGTCATCTTGTTTAAAGATAACCTTACCATCATCTGCGGTCAATCGTTCTTCATAACGAGTACCTGTTGCTGTTACTTTTGTAACAATAGCTGGCACAGGTTTATTTTCATTATCTACCTGTACTGTTCCATCATTTTTTAAGTTATTAATGATGTATGTAGTACCGGTACCATCTACCACTGTAGAAGAGTTAACGATTGGATTACCGTTACCATCTTTTTGGTAAATGATATTACCCTTGTCGTCCTTTTTAGGAATAGGTTTACCATGATCATCTGATTTTACTAACCCTGTCGCATCTTTTTCAAACTCAGGTACGTACCGATCATACGTAATGGAACCATCAGCCATCTTAACATTTTTTGCCAATTTCACAGTCATCGTAGCTGGTTTACCATCTTTAGCTAGAGCTAATTCAACACCGATGTTGTTATTTGTTAACTCACCAGTTGCACCACCTTGGATAGCCAATGTATCGCCTAAACCAACGTTAGCTTCCAGTGGATTGTCGTTAACTTTTGTATCCGCTGTGAATACACGGCCTTTACTTACACGATCTGCGACGTCTTTCAATTGACCTTGTGTAGCTGCTTTGGAACGTTCTTTAGCTGCTTCAGAATCAGGTTTAGCTTTCACTTCCTCAGCAGAGGCTACTTTCGTAGGATCCCACGTTGTATTACTTAAACCATCTATAGTTCCTGTAGTAATAGATTTTGTAGTAATGGATTCCATACCAGTTAAAGTAGATGCCAATGTAACATTTAATGTATCATCTTTTTTCGCATCCTTCTCAACAGTGATATTGTTAGTGCCCACTAAGTGCAATGTTTCGCCAAGTTTACGATTAACTGTTTCATCCGCCTTGTTACCTGTGAAAGTGATGACTTTATCACCCAATGCTGTCACTTCACCTTTATCGGCTTTGCCTTCTACTGTTTTCGCTAATTGGTCAACAGTCGATTTATCAGCCTTACCTACTACTGTTTTTGCAAGTTCATCAACAGTAGACTTATCTGCTTTACCTTCAAGGTTTTTTTCTATAGTGGCTACTTTGTTTAATTTCGTTTCTGTATCCTCAGACAAGCCAATGATGACTTTACCATTTTCGCCAGTTTCGATATGTAAGCCTGCTTTAGCCGCTGTTGCAGTTGTAGATGTACCATCACCAGTCACAAAATGTAACCCAGTATTCACATTAACTGTTTTACCTGTTTCATTATTCGCTTTATAGCCCAATGTAGTATCTAAATTCTTGATACTTACAGTTGCATTACCGAAGTTAACAGTACCAGGATCCGCTTTTGTAGTAACTGTCCCTGCTGTATCTTTCACTTCTGCTTTACCTGGTGTAACAGTAATCGTATTGGTACCGTTTTTGATGACTAGATTATCTGTACCGTTACCAGAGATACCTTTCATGTCTGTTAACGTATCTGCCAATTTCACCACTAAACCGTTCGCATTTTCTGTAGCGTCTTTTTCCACCCGGATGTTAACACCCTTAGATGTCACTGGATTTGTTTTAGTTGGATCAAAGTTAGTTGCACCTTTTACAGTTAACTCAGTACCTAATGCACGTTTAACTTGTTTTGCATCATCACCTGTGAAAGTCAATGGTTGTGCAGCCAATCCTTTCACTGTATTGATACGAGTATCCAATTTAGAAACCGCTGCGCCTACATTGTTAACAGTATCTGTACCGCCTGCTGCATCATCTTTTGTGATGCTGTATGTAGGGCCTGTTAATGCGCCGTTAGCATCAACACTTGCATTGCCACCAAGAGCTGTTGCCAATTCTTGTTTTGCAGTATACAATTGACCACCAGTCACGGCATCATGAGAGCCATCTGCAATGGTGCCATCTGCGATGTTGGATAATTTCGTACCTGTTGTATTAGCTGCTATTGTAGTCGTGCCATCTGGGTTCACTAGACGAGCTTGTACATCAGTGGCCGCTGTTGGTTTAGTACCTCCCGCTGGAGTAATCACATTACCATCTTTGTCAACTTGATCTGCTTTATAGTAGTTACCATCGTTAGCTTTTACTAAACGATTTCCTTGGCCATCTGTGTACACCACGGTACCAGCTTCGCCGTTACGTAATGCATTCACTTTAGATGTTAAGTCTTTACCATTTAGGCCATCTTGACCTGTTGGGCCTTGTGCACCCATGCCAGCAGCAGTCGTTCCCGAAGCAATACCAGATTTGCCATCACGGCCATCGATACCATTAGC
>NZ_RQVN01000037.1 GCF_003992135.1 Veillonella sp. VA142
TCTGTATATATAGATTGTACTATGCATTGACAAATTCATTTGTGTTTATACTATGACAATATCATATGTCGTTCATAAATCTTATTGAAAAGGGACAAATACACTTGCATTGCTACGACCTTTTATGATAAAATACATATGTTATATTAGTAGTAAACACTTTGGAGGTGGAAACAAATGGCAAACCTTTGCGAAGTATGTGGTAAATCCACTACTACGGGTATGAATGTTTCTCATTCCCATATCCGTTCCAAACGAACTTGGAAACCAAACATCCAAAGAGTACGAGCAATTGTAGACGGCGAAACTAAACGAGTTAACGTTTGCACACGCTGCCTTCGTTCTGATAAAATTACACGCGCGTAAGATTTTGAAGGTACATGTACTCAAAAAAGAGGCTATCAGTCAGGAAGAATTTTCTTCAATACTGATAGCCTCTTTTGCTATGTCTATCTAGTTAACAATGGTAAAAAACTATTTCCTACAAATGGTTCTTTCACTCCAAAGTTTTCCAATATGGTTTGTCCAATATCAGCAAAGCTGCGTCTATCACCTAGGTCAATGGGGCCTGTGAAAACCGGTGAGTATGCCAAGATTGGCACGAGTTCCCGTGTATGGTCCGTTCCCGTCCAAGTCGGATCATTACCATGGTCCGCCGTAATCATAAGCAAGTCATCCTCTTGCAATAACTCTAACAGCCCACCTAGTTGGTAGTCGAATAACTCTAACTCACGACCATAGCCCTGTACATCACGACGATGTCCATACAAGCTATCGAACTCCACTAAGTTCACCATTAGATAACCATGGTTAAATTCATCTTCTGCCGCAGTATTCGACTTATCATTTGTATCATACGTACTATGCCCCAGTAAAGCAGCCACTAGGTTCATGCCATGAGAATTAGATTTTGTTGGATAGGATTGATCCAATCCAATATGAGCGTAAATATCCCCAATTTTCCCCACTCCGATGGTCGGCACCTTCGCATCTTGTAAGGCTTGCAACACAAATCGCCCTTCTGGCAATCGACTATAGTCATGACGATTGGAGGTGCGTACAAAATGCCCTGGTTCTCCCACAAATGGACGTGCAATAATGCGTCCTACATAGTAATCCCCAATACATACTCGTTCCCGTGTAATTTGACACATCTTGTACAGATCCTCTAAAGGTATGACACTTTCATGAGCAGCAATTTGAAATACCGAATCAGCAGAGGTATACACAATGGGTTTCCCTGTTCTCATATGCTCTTCCCCAAGGCGTTCAATAATTTCCGTCCCCGATGCCGCTTCGTTACCTAAAAATTCATAGCCCGTTTCCTTCGTGAAAGTATCCATTAACTCCTGTGGAAATCCATCATAAAAGGTTGGAAAAGGAACTTTCACAGGATGTCCCATCATTTCCCAATGACCACTGGTGGTATCTTTTCCTGTACTTTGCTCATGCATACGACCAAAGGCGCCCACTACTGTATCTTGTTGTGGTGTAATATCTGCAATCTTACCGAGACCCAATTTCCGTAAATTCGGAAGATGTAACGGTCCCACCGCCTCTTCAATATGGCCCAATGTATTAGCACCTGAATCCCCAAAACGTTCTGCATCTGGACTATGTCCAATCCCTACACTATCTGTCACAATCGTAATAATTCGTTTAAACATAGAGACCTCCTCTCTATTCGCCGTTCCTAAACAGTCTATGCCTAGGAAATTAGATTACTAGGCATTCTTTCATTATTTCAAATACGGCATAGCTAATAACAATGCGGACAAAGATTTACTATCTTTGATTTTCTCTTCCTTAATACGCTGTAACAACTCATCGAACGTATAGCGCTCGACTTCCACATATTCATCTTCATCCCAATGAATTTCCCCTTTAGAAAGCCCCTTTGCCACATACAAATGGATGACTTCATTGCAAAATCCAGGAGACGTTGCAATGGTACCTAGACTAATCCATTCCGATGCGATGATACCAGTTTCTTCTTCTAGCTCGCGTTTAGCACATACTAATGGATCTTCACCAGCATCTAGTTTGCCCGCTGGGATTTCTAATAAATAATCATTCAAAGCATAGCGGAACTGTTTTTCCATAATGATGCGATTGTCCTCATCAATAGCTACCACAGCACTCGCACCTGGATGATGAATCACCTCACGCCAGGCTTCCTTGCCATTCACATCGGCAATGTCGTATGTTACTTTTATTAATTTACCATCGAATTTCATTTCTGATGAAAGTTTACGTTCTTGCATGGGTCCTCCTCAATCTTCATATATAATAAATCCCTCATAGGAATCTTCTGTTAATCTAATGATTTCTTTCTGTCTACGGCTAACACTCATATTCCAAGCTACCGTTTTATCAATCGCTGCCATATATTCGCTTTCTCTATAGTTACTATCATAATCTAGCATCCAATGACCGATTAGGTCCTGCAACTGTAGCAATACAGCATATTCATGCTTACAATAGCCCTCACAATAACAATTGCAAACAATGTCATGAATTTTCCCATCTATATAGGTGAAAGTGACCTCATAATACTCAGATCCTTGTACAATAGCATAGCCCTTACTCTTATCTAAGCAAATATAGACGACACGATGCTCTTCGTAGTAACTTTCACCACGCTGCGCACGAATATATGAAATTGGGAAACTGTCTAGATCATGCAAAGGAAATGGAGTAAACCCATTAGTGTCCACACACTCCCCATCTGCCAGTGGCGACAAGAACCAAAGACGCATCTTATCCTTGTCCATACATGGGCGATCAAAAGTAACCCACAAATGCTCGAGGGGAATGAATTTGCCATATAAATCGGTGTCAATCTTTGCCACTACACGCTCATATTTAGAAGGGCGAATCTTGCAATGATATATCACATCTATGACAGTACCCACCTTGTCCTGCATGGGGCCCGTTACATACACCAGGTCGTCTTCAGAGAGCTCCATGTGCTCAACAATGAAAGTCCCGGTCTCTCTAGCGTTATCGAAACGAACTTCTGCTAAGTATATATCTGGAATAGGAAGGCAGATTGCGTCAGTTTGAATTGATTGCATGGGAGTCCTTTCTGTGGTTTAGTAAGGATGCGTCCTTATCTATATTAAATAATATTTTTTAATACCCCATTCGATAGATCATTAATATTATATAAATTAGGTAATACCTCAAATGTTTCCCGTAAGTTATTTTTAGCTTTATGCCAACCTATTCCATCTGTAAACCACATAAACTCCACATCAGGGATATTACGAGTTTCTTCTGTAATCATTTTATATGACCGTGCCGTTTCATTAAGCTTAGAACCACCAGTAGCATAAAAATTAACTTCAATTAAATATATTGTTTTACTAGATTTAATTACATAATCAAATCGTTTTTGAGTTGTGCCTTCATTAGTAATAGCAGATAAATCAACGTTAAAGCGTTCTTCAATTTCATTTTGATAGATTTCTTTAAACATTGTCTCTCCCATGACATAGCCTTCTTGCTCCAGGTATTGTTGAACAATAGCTTCCATTGAATGACCAGTTCTGTTTTTACGTCCATTCGTGTCCATACCTACTTCTACACCAGTTACATAATCCAATAGACTTGCAACTAAATGATGTTCTAATAAATCATATATCCCAGTTTTCTCCATAAACAAAGAATATTCTTCAGGTGTATAATCATGCTTTTTAAAGTCAAAATAGAAATCTTTTTCTGGATCTTTTACAACAACGATGTCTTTAAGTCTTTTAGCAATAATAATAGGAACTGCTCGTAACACTTCTGGATATTTTTCATATAGTTTTAAGAAATCCTGTTTAATATTCTTACTTCCTATTAAGCTATTTAAAAGGCATAATGGAATTTTAATATCATTAACGTTTTCATATACTTTTTCAAAGTCCGTATAATATGTCCAACTTGCCACTGAGTCAGTCATTGTATTTAACCATTCATCAAAATTTCTTAAGACCATATTTTCTCTCCTTCACGCTCAATTCTTCTTATCGCTATATCTAAATACTCTTCTTCTGCATCTATTCCAATGAAACGGCGTCCTAATCGTTTTGCTACTACTCCAGTAGTACCACTACCCACGAAAGGATCTAAAATATAGTCCCCCTCTTTTGTACTCGCCAAAATGATTCTTTCCAATAAATACTCTGGTTTTTGTGTTGGATGCTTTCCAGCCCATTTTTCAGCTAATTTAGTCAATGGCCCTGTCCATACATCTTTCATCTGTTTACCTGAGTTAATTGATTTCATCAACTCATAATTATAATAATGTCTTGCTCTTTTATCATTTTTACGTGCCCATAATAAAGTTTCAGTAGAATGTGTAAAATATCGACAAGATAGGTTGGGAGCTGGATTTGTTTTCTGCCAAGTAATATTATTTAAAATTTTATAACCTTCTTGTTCTAATGCCATGCCTACAGAATAAATATTATGATACGTTCCAGAAATCCATATTGTACCGTTAGGTTTTAGGATTCTTTTACACATTCTAATCCAAGTACGATTAAAGTGATGCTTATCTTCTAAAGAATTTATTTTATCCCACTCACCCTTATTAACAGACACAACATGTCCACCTGAATTTGAAATACCGTCATTGCTTAAAAAATATGGTGGATCCGCAAAAATCATATCGATACTATTATCTTTCATTTTTTCTAAAAAAGAAAATGTATTTTCACAAATTAAAATAGAACTTTCTTTATGATAATACGGTGTTATCATATTTTCCTCCTTGAATATGTCATGGTTCATAATTTGTTACTAAAATCTCCTTTATTTTTCCTCTGCTCTTTTGTGTAGCCCCATTAGTTCTCACTACATCGATTAAGTGCACATTAAAATCAGAATATAACTCTTGTGTCAGTTCACTTGCAGAATTTGAAAGCATGACATAAGCGCCTCTATGAGTTAATTCTTTTACCGTATCTCTTAATCTAACTTGGTCTTCATAAGAAAAACCCTCATGTGTATAAGATGTAAATGAGCTTGTTTCATTCAATGGAATATATGGAGGGTCAAAATACACAAAATCATCTTCTTTTACTAATTCTACGGCTTTATAGAAATCTCCTTCTAGAATTGTAATATTATTACTATTTAAATAAGAGCTTATATCACAAATTAAATCCTTATCAACAATTTTAGGATTCTTATAACTTCCGTAAGGCACATTAAATTGATTTTTGCTATTAACCCGGTACAATCCATTAAAATCAACTCTTAGCATATACATAATCCGTGCAGCCCGCTCTACATTACTTAGGTTAACATATGTACTATCTCTATCCCAGGACCTAACTTCTAAATAGTAATCTTTGCTATTCTTATCACTATGATCAGATAATAGCCTAATTAGTTCTTTTGGATTACTTTTAATCACTTGATAGCAATTAATCAATTCTGTATTAAAGTCGTTAATAATAGCAGTAGTTGGTTGTAACTCAAACAGAACAGCTCCACCACCAATAAATGGTTCAAAATACGTATTAAATTGTTTTGGTTTTTTTTCTAATATGACTGGCAGTAGCTGACGCTTACCTCCAGTCCATTTAGTAAAAGGTTTTAAATTTATCATGATTATATCCTAAGTTAATATTTATATAATTAGAAATATTATCTATTATTTTTTGGAATCAAGCATCGTTCATATACTCCAAAAGATCATAATTATTTATATATACGGTTTTATTTAACAATCTATATTTTTCATTATTTAAATATATCACACTAACTTCAGAAGGAATATTATACTCTTCTGGTAAAAAGCCTATAGCTGAAATAATTAATTGACTAAACTGTTCGGATGAATTAAGAATGTACTCAACCAAAGCTTGTTTTTTCACTTTATCAGTTTCCGCATTATTAGGACTGTCGAAAACCATTGGAAAAACTGTTCTATTTACATTAAATTTTTGTTTTAACTCATTAAGTATTAAATACCATATTACAGTAGATATAGGCTTATTACTTCCACTTGCACAAAATGTTCTATCTATCTTTTCATAGCTTTTGGGATCTAATTCATTCAAACTAAACTTTACTTTCATTTTATCAATAAAAGTGTAATAACTTGAATTAACATTTTTAAGCTTAGAGTTTATACTTTTTATTTTCTCTTTTAATTTAGTAATTTCTAGATTTAGTGCATTGATACATACATCATCATTAGTTAAATCGCGATTAATCTCATCAATTAATTTATTTAACCCACTAAACTTAACATAATCATATATTTCTTTATTATGTTTTCCAATCAACTTTTCGTATTCATTCAAATCTATTATTAGCTTTGAGTATAATTCCTCATTTTGAGATATTTCATTTTCAATACGCGCTTTTTCAATATTTAATATATCCTTTAGGCTAATTATATTTTCAATATAATTATATCTTCGACTTCTTAGGGCAAAAGTTGATTCTAAAAATGAATTACATTCAGGGCAAGTTTGTGATATTAAAATATTTTTTATTTCATTTTCTTCTTTAGTTCTGAACTTTGATAGTTGTTCTAAAGTAGTATTTTGTTCAACTAATTGATTTCTCAAATCTATAAGCTTATTTCTTATCTCATTCATCTTATTAATGATCACTGAATATTTTTTTACCTCTATATTAAGGTCATTTTCCAACGCTTCTTTTGTTTCTGGATATGAAACTCCATCTAAAATTGAACTCACTCGCCTCCTCATGCTAATTAGTTCTACTGTATTTTGCTCTTTTTTTCTAACTTCTGATTCTAACTTTTCTTTAGCCTTAACTATTTCAAAATACTCTCGATTATAAATATCTAAATGAGAAAGAATAACATTCTTTTTAAAATTACTAAATTGTGCAAGATATTTGAATGAATTAAAGTTTGTTCCCTCATATTTATCCTGATCTAAAAAATTTAATAAAAAACTATATGCTGGTGGTGCTATCTCTAATTGATTTGTTACTTTATTTGGTAACCAAATAGAAAACTTAAATAACTTTCCCCAAAAAAGTGCTAACTCTTTTCTACTAGTAGTCTTAAAAATAAGTTCTCTTGTCGAGTTAAATATTTTGAATAATTTTTGAGATCTATAAATTGAATATTCTATATCTTCGACTGAAAAAAATAAAATATATACTTTATTTTTTTCACTCCATTTTGAATCATAGTATGAGTCTGCACCAAGAGCATGATATAAACTTCTTAATAGTACTGACTTTCCTCTATCTGTTCCATCTATATCACTTGATGTAATGATATTAATGCCAATTTTAAATTCTGCTGAATAAGCCTCTTTTGTTTCGTTATCAAATATATAAATTCTTTTAAATATAATATTTGTCATAGGTTTTCTCCTAATGCATATTTATAATAAATCATTAAATACTGCACAATTTTCATCTCGTCTGTAAATTCTATGTCAAATTTATCATTAAATAGTTTTGATACATTTAACAAATAATTTTCAACATTATCTAACAAATCCTCATTCTCTTTAATATAGTTATAAATTTTTAATTTCAGTGATATTAAATAACTGGTTAATTGTATAATGAAATTGAACAATTGAATATAAAAAATCCATAGTGATTTCGTGGTATGATTATAGTGCTAAA
>NZ_RQVN01000038.1 GCF_003992135.1 Veillonella sp. VA142
TATACCAATGAAAAGGGTCCTTCGGGACCCTTTTGCCTATTAAAAATATAAAAAATAGAGGAAAGTTGATACTTTTTAATCAACTTTCCTCTATTTTATTTGTGGGCTATTTTGTTACAGCCCCTGTTTCTCTATCTAAGGGAACCATGATATAATAAGACATAATCTATCTCTTTGTTAGGAAATGGAAGGTGTTATAATGAATGATTGGTTGTTCTCGCTCATCAATGGTCTTGCCAACCGTAGTGTGATAGCAGATGCAGTAATGATATCAGTTTCTAAACTGGTACCATACTTATATATACTCATATTGGCGTGGTTATATGCGAAAGGTTTCCGTACAGGTAGTTTTAAGCTTCGGGCTGAAAGTTTTGCCACAGGTGTGTTATTAGTCATCTGTTTGATTGGTAGTTTTATCCTAGGCTCCATGTTCTATGAAAACCGTCCATTCGTGGATCATCCGGATGCCG
The DNA here is from genome assembly GCF_003992135.1 of Veillonella sp. VA142. Lineage (GTDB taxonomy): Bacteria > Bacillota > Negativicutes > Veillonellales > Veillonellaceae > F0422. The sequence continues at coordinate 471 of NZ_RQVN01000038.1, forward strand.
TCTTAATATTAAAACATGTAGCGGATGCTAGCTTTCCAAGTGACCATGCAATAGGTACTATGGCCATTGCTTGTGGTATCTTATTTTATCATTGGAAGCAAGGTACATGGATGGTCTATGGCTCTATTTTAGTTGGATTTTCTCGCGTATTTGTAGGGAACCATTACCCTGGGGATATACTGGGGGCTTTCATTCTCGTGTGGATTTTAACAGCTATATATAATAAAACGATACGTCGTGGTGTGGTGCGATTGTATAGAGGATTAGATACACGACTTATGCGAGAGTATGTACGGCGATTCCGAAGCAGAAGAGATGTGTAGAGAGAATTTACTTAACTAACTAAATAATAAGGTTTTATCTGTAAGGCTTTCACAAAAGTGAAAGCCTTTTTGAATTTTAAGAATAACATAATATTTTGGGTGTTAATTTGATTTAACCTATATTGCTATATTATAACAGTAATGATAAAATTAACCTGTAAGGTTAATTTTTGATTATTAGGTGGTGATGCTTTGGAGATTACATATAAATCTAAAAAGTTAGAGAAAGTATGTGAAGACAAGAAAACAGCAGTAAAAACCTATGGTCCAGATATGGCAAGAAAAATAAAAATTAGAATTAATGAGATCAGAGCTTCTGACTCTATAGAAGAGATGATTCAATTTCAGATTGGAAGATGTCATGCTTTATTAGGCAATAGATTAGGTGAGTATGCGGTCGATCTTGTCCAGCCATTTAGATTAATCTTTGAAAAAGATAAGGATACGGGAGTACTTAAAATTATAAAAATTATAGATATAGTAGATTATCATTGAAATTATTAAGGAGAGGAAGAAATTATGGAAAGCAAATCATATATAGCTGTTCCTCCAGGGGAATCGATACGAGAACAATTAGATTTGCGTAATATGAGTCAAAAAGAGTTTGCATTGCGTATGAATATGTCAGAGAAACATGTAAGTAATTTATTAAATGCTAAAGTCAGTCTGACGAATGATGTAGCCAATAGATTAGAACGAGTATTGGGCGTACCAGCACGATTTTGGAACCGTTTAGAGTCCTTATATAGGGAGGACCTAGCTAAGGTAGAAACAGAAAATTTAGCAGATAAAGAGATTAATTTTATTAATAGTTTCCCATATAACGATATGGTAAAAGCTCATATGGTTGATAAGGCTACTAATCATGTGGATAGGCATATTAATTTATGTCAGTTCTTTGAAGTTGCTAATTTGAGTCTATTGGATGATACGCGTATTTTACCAATTGTTTGTCGTCAATTAGGAGATACAGATAAGGCTATGCGTGCAAAATTAGTGATAGCCCAATATGCAAAATTACAAGCAAGGGATATAAGTTTATGTCGCTATTCAAAAGAAAAGTTATTAGCATGTATTGCTTTTTTAAAACAATTTACTAAATGTGAAACATTTAGCTTTTTTGAAGAGGTTAGAACGGCTCTTTCAGAATGTGGTATAGCGTTGGTATTAGTACCTCATATTCCTAGCTCATTCTTACAAGGATTATCTTTTATAGATGATGCAAGTCAAAATATTATAGTAGGTGTTAGTTTACGACAAAAAAGAGCAGATATATTTTGGTTTACATTGTTTCATGAGCTTACCCATATTATAGAGGGAGATATTTATAAAATGGATGGTACATGTAATGATGATGAACAGAAAGCAGATTTATTAGCTAGCCAATGGTTAATCGATGGAGTAGCCTATAGGAAATTTATTAATAAAGCACAACTAAATATCGATGCGATTCAAGCCTTTGCAGATACTCAGGAGGTAGGGGTATCATTGGTGATAGGAAGACTACAAAAAGATAGGATTATAGGGTATAATCAATTTAATACATATATTGCCACATATAGTGCATAGGAGGTTTTTATGGATTTTCAAAGTTCTGCAGGTCCGAATCAATATAGTGATTCTGTGTATGAGGTAGTGTTTACGCCAGTATTGGAACGCCCAGAGTACCAAGGGGAACCATTACATTCTTTACTGTTAGAATTGTGTGAGAAAATGGGACAATCCGACTTTGATCAATATATCAATAGTTTAATTTCTATCAAATACAATGGAATGGCCTTGTGGTTAATTACAAAAAGTGAACGAAATCGTACATTAATCGAAGGTCGATTTTTACCATTATTGCGTGAAGTGTTCAAGGTAGCAGCACCAAGGATTATTTCACAACCATAGTTATATACTATTCATCTAAGGTCTGATCATAGATAATACTACCTATAGTCAGACCTTTTTGGCTATAGAATAAAATGGAGTAGTTTTCACCTGCCCCTTTTTAAGTATGTATGGTATAGGAACTAAGAACGAGACATATATCTTTGCTGCATGTGGCGACTGGTCTTATATGAGCAGATTTAATATTCTTTCAATATCTTTAATAAATGAGAAAAATTATCATTGACATAATACAAAACGTGACGTATGATAAGTATTAAGAAGTGTGTTTATGTAACCCAACAAGCAAGGAATTAATATGGAGGCATATATGAATCAACGTGGTATTGTGTTAGCAACATTTGGTTCCATCTATGGAGATGCAGTGGAAGCATCGGTAGGTGCTATGGAACGACGGATTACAGAAATGTATCCTGGTGTGGAAGTGCGTCGTGTGTTTTTATCGGATGCATTAGTAGATAAATGGAATGAAAAATATGATGCACATGTATATACATTACATGGGGCTATTGAAAGTTTAGCCAGTACAGGAGTAACGGATATTTTTGTACAGCCATTCGCCCTTGTGTGGGACCAATGTTATGTACAAATGCGCAAAGAAGTGATGAAAGAAGCCAACGATAGAGGAATGCGTGCTACGGTGGGTAAACCATTGTTGAACTCCTTAGGGGTGAAGAACTATGCTGATGATTACTCTGATACCATAGAAGCCATTATTAAACATATCAATATTCGTGCCTTAAATAAAACTGTATTATTAATGGCAAATGGTCAAAATCAATTAGAATACAGTGCGCTACAATTAAAATGCTTGTACGGTGCGGGGCAAAACGTAGTGGTATTCACTGCTAATGGATTCCCTAACTTCAAACAAGCCTTAACATTGTTAGAACGTTTAGATCATCAAGAAGTATTGGTGGTGCCATTGGCGTTGATCGGATCCGCTCATTTGATGGACTACTTAGGAGGAGAACGTTCAGACTCCATTGCAACCTTGTTGAGCCAACAAGGTTATGGCGTGTCTATCTGGAATGAAGGTTTAGGAGAAAACCCGTATATCCAAGAATTATTTGTGAAACACTTGTCTCAAGTCATTCGCAGTGCAGAACGTCGCACCATGCGTCAACGTGAAACAGGAGAAGGCAAACCAGTTGTGAAACATGGGGCTTTTAGAACAGCATAATAGAATGTAAACTATCGCATATCATGATACGTCATGGTATGCGATTTTTTGATTGTTACGACAATATGGGGTATAATGGAAGATAATAACAGATGAACGATGACGGTGCGCTGTCATAACAGATGCCAGTATAATGTGTAATAAGGGGAGTAGACTCATGGGACATACAAAGCTATCTAATTGGATACTTGGACTGCAGTTAGATGTAAAAGGATTACTTTGGTTCTCCGCACTATTTATGGTGTTTAGGATTGCTTTTATTGGGCTTTTTCAAGATCAACTAGGAGAAGTGGGTGCTGGTGATATTCTTGAGGCTTTATGGTTAGGATTTCGGATTAGTTTAAAAACTGCGGGATTTATCGTATTACTTAGTTTTGTATTCTCTACGATACCTGGTATATTTGGCAACTTTACCTGGTATTCTCCTTGGAAAATTCGTCGTTGGATCTACGGTATTAGTACAGCGGTATTTACCTTCTTGTTTTGCTTGCGTATACCATACTTTACGATTTTTCATGCTACTTTCAATGCTATGATTATCAACGGGGCTCATGACGACATTGGTGCCACCTTGCAAACAGGGATTTCTGAATATGGATTGCTATGGCGTGTGCCATTAGCGGTTGCATTCTGTGCTCTTATGGTCTATATCTTTATGAAAGTCTACACCAATCGTACATGGACAATACAGATACATGGTAAAGGTAAACAAATTGCTACAGCACTAGGATCCATTCTGTTGGTTGTAGCCGTGGGTATTGGGTTGCGATTTGGAGGGGCTTTCACCTATAATGGTTCCATCCATTGGGAAAATGCAGCACGGACGAAGTCTAATCTATTAAATGAAGCAATTTTAGATGATGGACAAGCCTTGAAACGAGTATCCACCATTTATGAACGGTCTAAACAAGCGAAGAAAATTACTATCACAGGGGCAGAACTTAAAGATGTTATCCAATCTGTGGGTGGTAATCCAAAGGCAAATACCATTGATGAAGCATTCACACGGACCATTACAGAAGAAAAATTACCTATTCAGCCGAATAATGTTATTTTTGTACTAGGTGAAAGCTACGGCTTATGGCCATTTTTGCCAAACTATGAAGAATTAGGTAATTACATTGTGCAAGAGGGCAAGGCGATTCAAAATTCACCAAAAGCGATGCACACGAAGTATATGCTAGCCCATGGCACAGGCACTATGCCAGCGATTAATGGATATGTTACTGGATTAGCCGATGCAGGTCTCTATCCAAATTATGAAGGGCAGTCCTATAAAGCGAAATATGGCACTGGTATTGCGCAAATGATGAAACATTTTGGGTATAAAACAGTGTTTTGGTATGGTGGATTTGGAACTTGGCAAGATGTGGAACGATTTGCTCTAGCACAAGGGTTTGACGAGTTCCATGGTGCGACTAGTTTCCCTTATGAAGGAGGCAATGCTTGGGGCGCTCCTGATGGAGATTTGTTTAAGGCCATAACCAATTATGTAAAAGGGGAACAGCCAGGTGAAAAAGTGTTCCACTTTATCATGACATCTTCGAATCATCCACCGTATTCGGTAGATTTAGCAAAAGCTGGTTTTGATGCGTCCAAAGTAATTGGCAAAGGCGATGACTCTATTAAAAAGGATGACAAAACGGTGAACGAAATCGGCCATTTTTGGTATGCAGATATGACGATGGGGAAAATGATTCATGACGTAGAGAAATTGGACCCTACTATGCTGACCTTGATTACAGGGGACCACTCTGAACGGTTTAGCTTTGCTACCCAAGTGGATATTCCTACCTTCTCGGCGATACCATTCATTGTCTATGGACAAGGTGTGAATCCTAGTTGGCTAAGTGAAAGTAGCTTCGGTAGTGCCTTACAAATTAATCCTACCTTGGCAGAACTAGTAGGTCGTAAAGGTGATACTTATATGAGCTTAATGCCAAGTCTATTTACACAACCAAAAATGGGCTTTAATCATCGCTTGTATGTGGATGCTAGCGGTATCCATGAACAAGGACAAACTATGCCAGAAGAGTATACGAAGTATATTAAGGCATTGCGGACTATAAGCGTGTGGCGGATTGTGAGAGGGAATACGGTGGAGTAGGAGGCATATATCTATGAGTTATATACGCATGATGAAAAAGTGTAATGGATAGTGACATAATGGAATTTGACAACTCATTTGAAAATTATGCCTGGTTTAAAAATAACTCCTTTAAAATAAAAAAATATAGTCCTTAAAATTGATATTAAATTACAAGTAGAAATATCAAAAAATTGCTTCTTAAATTGCAAGTAGAAATTGAACACTTTGATATAAATAATTTAACATCGTGAAAGAACCCTTAAAAGATACTTAG
>NZ_RQVN01000039.1 GCF_003992135.1 Veillonella sp. VA142
GGGTTTACAGAAGGATGTAATAATAACATTAAAGTATTAAAGAGAATAAGTTATGGGTTGCGTCATTTTGAACGCTTTAGAGTTCGTATACTTCTATTAAGCAAAAAGAATAGCACTAGCTATTTGAATAGCTAGTGCTATGAACTTTTTATATGAGTAGCCCCCACATTTGACAAAGAGCCCATTTTTACAACACAAAAGCCAGCAGACTCTAAGTTCTGCTGGCTTTCAGTATATCTATTCTATTCCCACTCAATGGTAGCTGGTGGTTTACTTGTAATATCGTACACGATACGGTTGATGTGGTTTACTTCGTTCACGATACGGCGGGAGATTGTATCTAACACATCATAAGGAATACGTGCCCAATCGGCTGTCATAAAGTCAGTTGTAGTGACACCACGCAAGGCTAATGTGTAATCGTAAGTACGGAAGTCCCCCATAACGCCTACTGTACGTGTACTTGTCAACACAGCAAAGTATTGGTTAATGGAACGATCTAAACCAGCTTTTGCGATTTCATCACGGAAGATGTAATCCGCATCACGCAATACGTCTAGTTTATCTTTTGTCACTTCCCCCATGACACGAATCGCAAGCCCTGGTCCTGGGAATGGTTGACGCCATACGAGGTAATCTGCCAAACCAAGTTCAGCACCTAATTGACGAACTTCGTCTTTGAACAAGTTGCGAAGTGGTTCGATTAAGCCTTTGAAATCTACTACTGCTGGCAACCCACCTACGTTATGATGAGATTTAATCACTTCTGCCTCACCTGTACCAGATTCAATCACATCTGGATAAATGGTACCTTGTGCTAAGAAATCTACCGAACCAATTTTACGACCTTCATCTTCAAAAACGCGGATAAATTCTTCACCGATAGATTTACGTTTTGCTTCTGGCTCTTCAAGTCCAGCCAATTTTGTTAAGAAGCGTTCTTCTGCATCCACACGAATGAAGTGCATACCAGAATCTTTGAACGCTGCTTCTACTTCGTCACCTTCGTTTTTACGCATCAAACCATGGTCAACGAAGATACAAGTCAATTGGTCGCCTACGGCTTTAGAAATTAACGCTGCCGCTACGGAGCTATCTACGCCACCAGACAACGCCAACAACACTTTGCCATCGCCTACAGTGTTGCGGATTTCTTCAATAGCTGTTTTTGCATAGTTTGCCATCGTCCATTGACCCGTGCATCCGCACACTTCATACAAGAAGTTGTGCAACATTTCTTTGCCGTGTTCTGTATGCAACACTTCTGCATGGTATTGCATCGCGTATAAACGGCGTTCTTCGTTTTGCATCGCTGCCACAGGGCAATCTTTTGTATGCGCTACAATTTTGAAACCTTCGGGTACTGTTGCCACATAATCCACATGGCTCATCCATACGATTTCTTCTGTTGAAAGTCCTTTAAATAGCGGTGAGGACACGTCTACTTGAGTTGGTGTTTTACCAAATTCACGTGTTTCCGCAGAGGTTACATGACCACCCAATGTATGTGCCATAAATTGCATACCGTAACACATACCCAACACTGGAATGCCAAGTTCGAATACTTCTGCTTCCATTTTTGGAGCATTCTCTTCGTATACGCTAGCAGGACCACCTGTGAAGATGATACCTTTTGGCTGTAATTCTTTAATTTTTTCTAATGCCTTATTGTATGGATATACCTCACAATACACATTATTTTCACGTACACGACGCGCGATTAGTTGGTTATATTGACCACCAAAGTCAACGACAACAACCATCTCTTTTTGTTCCATTCTGTCCTCCAACAATCTTCTGTTTATAACTTCAATATATAAACACTATATATTAAATATTATACCCTATGCACTGAGTTTTGACTAGAATCGGAAGTCACGTTCTCCCTCTTCCATTTGCGCAATATAAGCTTTGGATTTTTCTTTCACTAGATCATTTTTAATGGAGTCTAATTGCACGTCGATAACAGCCGCACCAACAGCTTTTGTTTCCTCATCGGCATAGTCTAGTAAATACTCTTTTAATGTCATCAACGCATTCGGTTGACAACAGTTGGAAATTTGTCCACTCTTTGCGAGCGCCATGAATCGGTCACCAGTGCGCCCTTCACGGTAACAAGCTGTACAGAAACTAGGTACATAGCCTAATTGCAATAACCATTCCACAATTTCATCCAAGGAACGGCGGTCACTCGTATCGAATTGAGCAGAGTTTTCTTCTTCTGGTTCTTCTTCTACATAGCCACCAACGGATGTACGAGAACCACCAGAGATTTGGGAAATGCCCAATGCTAAGCCCCGCTCACGCATAGATTGACTTTCACGAGTAGACATTATCATACCTGCATACGGTGCAGATACACGAATTAAAGCCACTATTTTTTCGAAAATATCATCTGGTACTGCATTGCTGAAATCATCTACATCGATATCATCCGCTGGGCAGATACGAGGTACACTAATCGTATGCGGACCTACACCGAACTTTGCTTCTAAGTGCTCTGCATGCATCAACAAACCTACAAAGTCATATTTATAGTGTTCCAATCCATAGAGAACACCAATACCTACGTCATCAATACCCGCCTCCATAGCACGGTCCATAGCTGTTGTATGATACGCATAATCACTCTTAGGTCCTGTTGGATGGAGAGCTTCATAATTTTCTTTATTATAGGTTTCTTGGAATAATGTATAGGTACCAATCCCCGCCTCATGCAATTTACGATAATCTTCCACTTCGCAAGCAGCAATATTTACGTTCACGCGACGAATTTCTCCATTATCTTTTTTAATAGAATAAATCGTATCGATACATTCTAAAATATATTCCAATGGATTTTCTAATGGATGTTCACCAGATTCGATAACAATCCGTTTATGCCCCATTGCTTCTAATGCCATTACTTCTTCACGCACTTGATCTTGGTTTAATTTTTTGCGAGTGATAGTCTTATTTTTCGCATGGTATGGGCAATAGACGCAACCATTGATGCAATAGTTTGATAAATACAAAGGAGCAAATAGTACAATCCTATTGCCATAAATCGCTTGTTTAATCTCTTTTGCTAAAGCAAATAATTTCTCCTTATATTCTGGCAAAGGACATTCTAACAGTACCATCGCCTCACGGTGGCTCAATCCTACACGAGTTTTCGCCTTTTCTAATATGGCATCCAATAAAGGACGGTTTCCCTTATTTTCTTCTGCGTATTGTAGAGTAGCTAGAATCTCCTCATGATTAATAAATTCTTCCGCCTTGGAAGAGTGTACATTATACATAGTAAACTCCTTTTCTACTGACTTAGTAGATCTATGATAGCCTAATCTTTTCAGGCTTTATCGTAACATGTGAGCTATACCGATTTTATTAGATATAGCCTATTCTTTATTATACTCCACTTGAGTATCTATGTATACAAAATTAGTCTGTATTATGAAAGCAATTACTAATACTATCTATGCATTAACAGAAATATACATCCATTCATTTGTTCATTATGAAAGTTTCCTCCCCAACGCAAACAAAAAAAGGCCACCAGATATTGCTATCTAGTGACCTCTTATATGTGTTATGATTAAGCTTCTACAGGGTATACAGAAACTTTACGGTTATAACGACCAGCACGTTCAAATGCTACACGGCCAGGAACCAATGCAAACAAAGTATCATCTTTGCCGATACCTACGTTAGCGCCTGGATGGAAATGTGTACCACGTTGACGAACTAGAATGTTACCACTTTTTACAGTAGAACCGTCATGGCATTTAACTCCAAGACGTTTGGACTCGGAATCTCGACCATTTTTTGTACTGGAAGCACCTTTTTTAGATGCGAATAGTTGTAATTGGATATTGAATAACATGTAGTTCACCTCCTATTGTTCACTCACTCTAACAAAATCACTATATTGATCCGCCACATTCTTGATACCAAGAAGCATCGTTTCTAATATAGTTTGTCCACTTTCAGTAATAGGTTTTGAAAGTAGGATATGTAACTCACCATCTTCCATTTGGTACTCCATGGATTGCTTAGCTACCTCATGAAGACCTAAGATCGATGTCTGTGAAAGCATGGATATAGCCGCACATACAATATCTTCTCCGTAGGGACCTGCCTCAGCATGTCCACGAAAATGACATTCTATGATTTGCCCTAATCGATTGCGCTTCACATCAATGTGAGTCATGATACTTACGCCTCGATTTTTTCGATGCGAACTTTAGTGAATGGTTGGCGATGGCCTTGACGACGACGATAATTGGATTTCGCTTTGTATTTGAAAACCAAGATCTTTTTCGCTTTACCATGTTCAAGTACTGTACCAGTAACTTTTGCACCGTCCACAAGTGGTGTACCAACTTTAACGTCACCGTCTTTAACTACAGTTACAACTTCGTCAAAAGAAACAGTTCCTTCAGCTGCTACATCCAATTTTTCAATAGTGATTACATCGCCTTCAGAAACGCGATATTGTTTACCACCAGTTTTAATAATTGCGTACATTATGACACCTCCTTGTATTCGTACTCGCTGAATGCGGTTATCTAGCCGAAGCCAGATATTACTGACCTCTTCATGCGGCTTGCAATAGTTGGGCGTACCCAAACTATGACTCAATTATTATACAGGACAAGAGCCATCCGTGTCAATAAAATACCCCACTTTTTCTATGTGACTCCGATATAATTAGCTTGTCCAGTATAATCGGGCGTGACACCAGTACATCTGTCGATAATATAGTAATCGCTATGTGCCCCCCTAAAATATGTAGTCAAAATTCTAAGCCGAACTTACTTTCATTCATGCCTTTCCTTTCTAACAATCTCCGCATTGCGAAGCAATACTTTCTTTCCTCGCCAAGCCCATGCCTTGTGACCGTACTTCGCTTTAAATTCTTTATTTGTCATCCCTTCTAATTCCTCTGCCTCAATGTAGGGTACAATCTGTTGAAACTCTGGGATAGGCGTCATAGGAATATCTCGATTATGAGGGCACACCTCTTGGCATACATCGCATCCAAAAATGAGTGGCGTCTTTCCGATAATTCCTTCTTCTTCCTCTGAAAGTTCCCCTTTACATTGGGTAAGATAACTTTTACAGGTTCGGTAATCTAAATGATTCCCCTGTAAAGCCTTACCAGGACAAGTACGCAAACAAGCACCACATTGTAAACAGGTCTGATTCAGTGGCGAAGAAGGCGGTAATGCCAAAGTCGTCATAATGGTCCCTATCACGGTATAGGATCCCCATCTAGGATTAATAAACGTTTGATTCCAACCGTAAAATCCCAAGCCTGCTAAATATGCCATATAGCGATCCGCCAAAGGAGACGTATCGCAGTGAATCTCGTACATGTCATCAGGATACCGTTCACGCAAAACATCCACCAGTCGTTCCAAATACTGGCGCACCACAACATGGTAATCATCGCCCCAACAATACCTAGCTAAATTCGTAACTCCTTCCCTAGGCACATAATAGGGAAATAAACAGACTATCGCGGACTTCGGTGAAGCAATAGTCGTGGACCCTTTCAATCGTTCTTCAATACTTCCATTCGTAAACGGACAGGGATAGGGCGTATCCAAATGCAACGACGCCTCTGCCTGCAATGGCCAAGGTGCCACTCCCAAAGCAGGAATATTTAGTTGTATTGCTAATTCTTCAAGTTCTAAATGTATCATACTATTATTATACTATAAATTATGGCGTATAATGCATAAGCAAACTTTCATGTAGTATATAAATTGTGAACAAGTTCTATGTTATTCAAGAAACTCCATAGAACTAATCAGTTGTATTAAAACTCGATATGCACCAACCAAGTCAACCGCTCCCTTCTCCAAGAAACTCAGTTAAACGTAACAACCTTGTAACGTTTCTTACAACCCGAATCACAAAACACAAGAAGCTCCTTCGACGCTGCTAGCATTAGGCTCATCTCAAAAGAGGGAAATTGAGCCCCCTGAGGAACGCAGTTAAGCGTAGTAGCCTTGTGACAAGATTTACTGACCAAATCAAAAAAACGGCTCTATAATAAATGTTGGGGCTACTCATATGAGAGTAGTCACCAACATTTTTTTGTTGCAATAAAATAGACATA
>NZ_RQVN01000040.1 GCF_003992135.1 Veillonella sp. VA142
CCATTTAAACCATCTTGACCTGTTGGACCTTGTGCACCCATGCCAGCAGCAATCGTTCCCGAAGCAATACCAGATTTACCATCACGGCCATCAACACCACTTTTACCGATAGCGCTCTCAAGAGTAGCCACTTTATCAATAGCTGTACGTGTATTAGCATCTAAACCGATGTTCACAATACCGCCATCTTCTGTGGAAATAGCAATGCCAGTTTTTGTAGTGACTGTATTGGTTGTCGCTGCACCAGTACCAGTGGCATCGATTGTACCTGTACCAGATTTAAAGGTCAAACCAGTTGTTACCGCCACGGTTCTACCAGTCTCTGCATTGGCTTTGTAACCTAAGTTAGCATTTCCAGCTGCTGTTTGGTTTACCGTTTTAATCGCTTCATCTACATAATCTTTATTTACTGCATCTGTACCAACCCCTGGTTTAGCAATATTCGTTAATTTAGATCCACCAAAGTCTACGTCACCTTTAGTGCCAGCTGCACCTGGTTTTACTGTAATAACTGTATTGTCACCATTTTTAATGACTAGATCATTTGTGCCATTACCAGAGATACCTTTCATTTTGGTTAACGTATCTGCTAATTTCACTACTAGACCATTCGCATTTTCAGTACCATCTTTTTCCACACGGATGTTAACGCCTTCGGTTGTTGCTGTGGTTGTAGTTCCTGGACTAGCAGTTCCTGTAGTAGCCGTTGGTGCTGTTACTGGTGTGAAGTTAGCTCCACCTTTTACAGTTAAAGTAGTACCTAATGCACGTGTTACTTTTTCGTTATCATCGCCTATGAAAGTCAATGGATTTGTTTTCAAGCCTTCTACATCAGATGCATTAGCTTTTTGACCTAACGTAGTATTGATATTTGTAATATCTGTTTTTGTAGCTAAGCCGCTGATTTTGAACTCTTTACCAGTTGCTTCTGCCCCTGTACCATCTTCTTGTTTTATAGTCACAGTGCCATCTGCACCAACAGCATACGTGTCTGCTTTTACATGGAATTCTGCAGATTTATCTACTTTACCCGCTAAGGCTGTTACATCTGCTTTTTTAGCTAATTCAGTATGTAATTGACCACCATTGATAGCATCTTTAGAACCAGCTGCAATATTACCATCTGCGATATTACTTAATTTAGTCGTACCACCAGTTGTTGTACCATCTAGGTTCACTAAACGAGCTTGTACTGTTGTTACTTCCGCAGCATCAGCAGCTTTTGTACCATCAGCACCTACTTTGTCAGCTAAGTACCATTTACCATCTTTCGCTTTGACAACACGTTTACCGCTTTCATCTGTATACACCACAGTACCAGCTTCGCCGTTACGAAGTGCATTGATTTTTGTAGTTAGATCTTTACCGTTTAAGCCATCTTGACCTGTTGGGCCTTGTGCCCCCATGCCAGCATCAGTGCCTGTACCAGGTTTACCATCACGACCGTCAACACCACTTTTACCGATAGCGCTCTCAAGAGTAGCTACTTTATCAATAGCTGTACGCGTATTAGCATCTAAACCGATGTTCACAATACCACCATCTTCTGTAGAAATAGCAATGCCAGTTTTTGTAATGGCTGCATTGGTTGTCGTTGCATCAGTGCCAGTGGCATCGATTGTACCTGTACCAGATTTGAAGGTCAAGCCAGTTGTTACCGCCACTGTTCTACCAGTTTCTGTATTGGCTTTGTAACCCAAATTAGCATTGCCCGCTGCAACGTTATTTACGTTTTGAATGGCAGTATCTAAATAGCCTTTATTAACAAGATCATTAGATTCTGTAGGTGTTGCACTGCTCACGAGTTTAGAAGTGCCGAAGTCGATTTTTCCAACCTGTGCTGCTTTTGTTACTGTACCGTCAGCACTTGTTTCCTCTGCTGTTGTTGGTGTAATCGTAATGGATTGGTCTCCATTTTTGATAATCAATGAATCCTTGCCATTACCAGAGATACCTTTCATATTTGTTAAGGTATCTGCTAAGCTCACAGTTAAACCGTTTATAGGGTCGGATGCTACTTGGATGTTTACTCCTGGTGTTGCAGTTGCTGCTGGTGTGAAGTTTGCTGCACCTTTTACAGCTAACGTTTCTCCTAATTTACGAGTCGCATTAGTTCCAGTATCCCCACTGAAAGTAAGCGGTTTTTCTGCCAACGTATTCAAGTCAGACGCATTAGCTTTATTGTTTAAAGCAGTATTGATCGCTGTAATCTCTGATTTATCAGCTTTTTCAGCTAATTTACTATGTAATTGACCACCATTGATAGCATCTGTAGAACCAGCTGCAATATTACCATCTGCGATATTGCTTAATTTAGTCGTACCACCAGTTGTTGTACCATCTGGGTTCACTAAACGAGCTTGTGGCGTTGTCACTGGTTTTGGTGCATCTGCTGTGCCTGCTTCCGCTGCTGTTTTTACAGTGCCGTCAGCTTTCACATCATCTGCTTTGTAGTATTTACCATCGTTAGCTTTCACTAAACGTTTACCATTTTCGTCAGTATACACCACAGTACCAGCTTCGCCATTACGTAATGCATTCACTTTAGATGTTAAGTCTTTACCATTCAAGCCATCTTGACCTGTTAAACCTTTATCCCCTGCTGTTGCATCAGTTGCTTTTGGATCTTTACCAGTGCCTGCTTTACCATCACGACCATCAACACCACTTTTACCGATAGCGCTCTCAAGAGTAGCCACTTTATCAATAGCTGTACGCGTATTAGCATCTAAACCGATGTTAACAATACCGCCCTCTTCTGTGGAAATAGCAATGCCAGTTTTTGTAGTGGCTGTATTGGTTGTCGCTGCACCAGTACCAGTGGCATCGATTGTACCTGTACCAGATTTGAAGGTCAAGCCAGTTGTTACCGCCACGGTTCTACCAGTCTCTGTATTGGCTTTATAACCTAAATTAGCATTTTGGTTCACTGTATTAGTTAAATTCGTAATGTTAGACGTATTTTGGTTGACCGTATTCGTCAAATTAGTAACATTTGTATTCGTAGCATCTAACTGTTTACCTGTTACCGCATCTGTAGAGGTAGTATTTAATGCCCCGTCTTTCAAACCAGTCAATTTCACATTATTCACAGAGATATTGGCTTCTGTTGTTGTGCCATCCGTTGTTTTCTTAGGGGTAAACGTCATTTTGGCAACATCAGCGTCCGCGCCACCAGAAGAAATAGTAAATCCATCCTTACCAGTAATACCTGTCATGCCTGTTAAGGTATCTGCTAAGTGTACTGTTAATCCATCGGTCGCATCAGATTTAACTTGGATATTCTTATCTGTTGCTCCTGGAGTGAAATTGTCTCCACCTTTCACAGCTAATGTACTATCTAATTTACGTACTGCATTAGTACCAGTATCACCTGTGAAAGTGATAGCTTTGCCTACAGTTGTTTTTAAGGTAGCAATATCTCCTGTATTCGTTGCTATATTGGTCGTATTAGTCGCTACAGCTTCTTTAACTGTATGTAATTGACCACCATTGATAGCATCTGTAGAACCAGCTGCAATATTACCGTCTGCGATGTTGCTTAACTTAGTCGTACCACCAGTTGTTGTACCATCTGGGTTTACTAAACGAGCTTGTGGAGTTGTCACTGGTTTTGGCGCATCTGCTGTGCCTGCTTCCGCTGCTGTTTTTACAGTGCCGTCAGCTTTCACATCATCTGCTTTGTAGTATTTACCATCGTTTGCTTTCACTAAACGTTTACCATTTTCGTCAGTGTACACCACAGTACCAGCTTCACCGTTACGAAGTGCATTGACTTTTGTAGTTAGGTCTTTACCGTTTAAGCCATCTTCTTTTGTTAAGCCGTCTTTGCCCATACCAGCATCAGTGCCTGTACCAGGTTTGCCATCACGGCCGTCTACACCGTTAGCACCGACTGTTTCAGCAATTGTATTTACTTTGTCTAATTTTGTTTTCGCATCATCAGACAAGCCAATGATTACTTTACCATTATCTCCCGCTACGATGTTTAAACCAGATTTAGCAGATTCTGCAGTAGCTGTTGTACCATCTCCTTGAACAAAATCTAGGCCTGTTGTTACTGCTACCGATTTTGCAGTTCCGCTATTGGCTTTATAACCTAGGTTAGCATTTCCAGCTGCAACTTTATTTACATTTTGAATGGCCGTTTCTAAATAACCTTTATTAACAAGGTCGTTCGCTTCTGTAGGTGTCGCGCTACTTGTGATTTTAGAGTTGCCAAAATCTACTTTACCAACTTGTGCTGCTTTCGTTACTGTGCCATCAGGACTTGTTTCCTCTGCTGTTGTTGGTGTAATCGTAATGGATTGGTCTCCATTTTTGATAATCAATGAATCCTTGCTATTACCAGAGATACCTTTCATATTTGTTAAGGTATCTGCTAAGCTCACAGTTAAACCGTTTATAGGGTCGGATGCTACTTGGATGTTTACTCCTGGTGTTGCAGTTGCTGCTGGTGTGAAGTTTGCTGCACCTTTTACAGCTAACGTTTCTCCTAATTTACGAGTCGCATTAGTTCCAGTATCCCCACTGAAAGTAAGCGGTTTTTCTGCCAACGTATTCAAGTCAGACGCATTAGCTTTATTGTTTAAAGCAGTATTGATCGCTGTAATCTCTGATTTATCAGCTTTTTCAGCTAATTTACTATGTAATTGACCACCATTGATGGCATCTGTAGAACCATCTGCAATGTTGCCATCTGCAATGTTGCTTAATTTAGTCGTACCACCAGTTGTTGTACCATCTGGGTTCACTAAACGAGCTTGTACATCAGTGGCCGCTGCTGGTTTAGTGCCTCCCGCTGGAGTAATCACATTACCATCTTTGTCAACTTGATCTGCTTTATAGTAGTTACCATCGTTAGCTTTCACTAAACGGTTGCCTTCTGCATCTGTATACACCACAGTACCAGCTTCGCCATTACGTAATGCATTCACTTTAGATGTTAAGTCTTTACCATTCAAGCCATCTTGACCTGTTAAACCTTTATCCCCTGCTGTTGCATCAGTTGCTTTTGGATCTTTACCAGTGCCTGCTTTACCATCACGACCATCAACACCACTTTTACCGATAGCGCTCTCAAGAGTAGCTACTTTATCAATAGCTGTACGCGTATTAGCATCTAAACCGATGTTAACAATACCGCCCTCTTCTGTGGAAATAGCAATACCAGTTTTTGTAGTGGCTGCATTGGTTGTCATTGCATCAGTGCCAGTAGCATCGATTGTACCTGTACCAGATTTAAAGGTCAAACCAGTTGTTACCGCCACGGTTCTACCAGTCTCTGCATTGGCTTTGTAACCTAAGTTAGCATTTCCAGCTGCTGTTTGGTTTACCGTTTTAATCGCTTCATCTACATAATCTTTATTTACTGCATCTGTACCAACCCCTGGTTTAGCAATATTCGTTAATTTGGATCCACCGAAGTCTACGTCACCTTTAGTGCCAGTAGCTCCTGCTTTTACTGTGATAACTGTATTATCACCATTTTTAAT
>NZ_RQVN01000042.1 GCF_003992135.1 Veillonella sp. VA142
TGTTCTTTGAAAACTGCATAGAAGATAATAAAATTTATGATTTGGTCTCTTAGAGTTGACTCTAAGGGTTAGACCAAGCACATAGATTCTCTAAATTAACTTATAAGGTGAGAGCATCTGAAAGGATGACTCTAAAGCAAAGACATAACCATATGTCACTATCAAGTAAAGATAGTAAGGGCATACGGTGGATGCCTTGGCTATACTGGCCGAAGAAGGACGCGGTAAGCTGCGAAAAGCTACGGAGAGGTGCAAGCGACCATTGACCCGTAGATATCCGAATGGGGGAACCCGGCAGAGAAAAGCTCTGTCACCCATACCAGAGAGTATGAGGAGGGCACCTGGGGAACTGAAACATCTAAGTACCCAGAGGAAAAGTAATCAAACGAGATTCTCTTAGTAGCGGCGAGCGAACGGGGAAGAGCCCAAACCGGACTGGTTCGCCAGACCGGGGTTGAGGACTGCTAACAAGCATAAATGGGATAGACGAACCGATTTGGAACGTTCGGCCGAAGAAGGTGAAAGCCCTGTAGTCGAAATCCTGCATATGTGGAGCAGTATCCAGAGTACCACGAGACACGTGAAACCTTGTGGGAAGCAGGGGGGACCACCCTCCAAGGCAAAATACCAGTATGGACCGATAGCGCATAGTACCGTGAGGGAAAGGTGAAAAGCACCCCGGGAGGGGAGTGAAAGAGAACCTGAAACCGTATGTCTACAAACAGTCGAAGACCGTATAATAGCAGGTCGACGGCGTGCCTATTGAAGAATGAACCGGCGAGTTACTGTCACTAGCGAGGTTAAGCGGAAAACGTGGAGCCGAAGCGAAAGCGAGTCTGAATAGGGCGAAGAGTTAGTGGTAGTAGACCCGAAACCGTAGTGATCTATCCATGGCCAGGTTGAAGCACAGGTAAAATTGTGTGGAGGACCGAACTCGTGAGCGTTGAAAAGCTTTGGGATGAGTTGTGGATAGGGGTGAAATGCCAATCGAACACGGAGATAGCTGGTTCTCCCCGAAATAGCTTTAGGGCTAGCCTCATGGTAAAGAGTATAGGCGGTAGAGCTCTGATCGGGCTAGGGCCCACACCGGGTACCGAACCTAGTCAAACTACGAATGGCTATACTTATACATGGGAGTCAGACTATGAGTGATAAGGCCCATAGTCAAGAGGGAAACAGCCCAGACCACCGACTAAGGCCCCCAATGCTGCATTAAGTGGCAAAGGATGTGGAGTTTCCAAAACAACCAGGATGTTGGCTTAGAAGCAGCCACCATTTAAAGAGTGCGTAATAGCTCACTGGTCGAGAGACTCTGCGCCGAAAATGTCCGGGGCTAAAATGCAGAGCCGAAGTCGTGGCAATGGTAGTAATACCATTGGGTAGGGGAGCGTTCTTATTGGATTGAAGCAGTACCGGAAGGAGCTGTGGACTGGTAAGAAGTGAGAATGCCGGTATGAGTAGCGAAAAGAAAGGTGAGAATCCTTTCCACCGAAAGCCTAAGGGTTCCTGAGCAACGATCGTCGTCTCAGGGTAAGTCGGGACCTAAGCCGAGGCGGAAAAGCATAGGCGATGGACAACAGGTTGAAATTCCTGTACTAGTATGAATTGTTTGATCGATGGAGTGACGCAAACAGGTAGGTTAGCATGCGATTGGAAGTGCATGTTTAAGCGTGTAGGTTGTGTAATAGGTAAATCCGTTATACTAAAAGCTGAGGCGTGATGACGAGCTCAATAGAGCGAAGTAATTGATCCTAAGTTGCCGAGAAAAGCTTCTAGGTAGAGACATACTACCCGTACCAAAACCGACACAGGTAGGCGGGGAGAGAATCCTAAGGTGCGCGGGAAAACCCTCGTTAAGGAACTCGGCAAAATGCATCCGTAACTTCGGGAAAAGGATGACCCATGTAGTGTGAAAGCTTGTAACGGCTGGAGCATGAATGGGTGGCACAAGAGAGGCGCAAGCGACTGTTTACCACAAACACAGGTGCCTGCTAAAGCGAAAGCTGATGTATAGGTGCTGACACCTGCCCGGTGCTGGAAGGTTAAGAGGAGGGGTTAGGAGTAATCCGAAGCTCTGAATTGAAGCCCCAGTAAACGGCGGCCGTAACTATAACGGTCCTAAGGTAGCGAAATTCCTTGTCGGGTAAGTTCCGACCCGCACGAAAGGTGTAACGACTTGCGCACTGTCTCAACGAGGGACCCGGTGAAATTGAAGTACCTGTGAAGATGCAGGTTACCCGCGACTGGACAGAAAGACCCCATGGAGCTTTACTGTAACTTAGGATTGATTTTAGTTAATGAATGTACAGGATAGGTGGGAGACGTAGAAGCTAGGGCGCTAGTCTTAGTGGAGTCGCTGTTGGGATACCACCCTTTGATTAATTGAACTCTAACGGGAAGAGTAACGACCTTCCGGACAGTCCTAGGTGGACAGTTTGACTGGGGCGGTCGCCTCCTAAAGAGTAACGGAGGCGCCCAAAGGTTCCCTCAGAGCGGACGGAAATCGCTCGAAGAGTGTAAAGGCAGAAGGGAGCTTGACTGCGAGACAGACAAGTCGAGCAGGGACGAAAGTCGGGCTTAGTGATCCGGTGGTGCCGAGTGGAAGGGCCATCGCTCAACGGATAAAAGCTACCCTGGGGATAACAGGCTAATCTCTCCCAAGAGTCCATATCGACGGGGAGGTTTGGCACCTCGATGTCGGCTCATCACATCCTGGGGCTGAAGTAGGTCCCAAGGGTTCGGCTGTTCGCCGATTAAAGTGGTACGTGAGCTGGGTTCAGAACGTCGTGAGACAGTTCGGTCCCTATCCATCGCGGGCGAAAGAAACTTGAAGGGGGCTGCTCCTAGTACGAGAGGACCGGAGTGGACGAACCGCTGGTGTACCAATTATCCTGCCAAGGGTACAGTTGGGTAGCTACGTTCGGGACGGATAAACGCTGAAAGCATCTAAGCGTGAAACCAGCCTTGAGATGAGGTTTCTCATAGCATAAGCTAGTAAGATCCCATGTAGACGACATGGTTGATAGGCCAGGTGTGGAAGTGCTGCAAGGCATGGAGCTGACTGGTACTAATAGATCGAGGGCTTTACT
>NZ_RQVN01000043.1 GCF_003992135.1 Veillonella sp. VA142
TAAACCCAAGAAGACCGCAATATACCTCCGAAGAAACATCATGAAATGCCGTTTCTGAGGGGGTGTATTGCGGTCTTTTCACTGAGGAATGCAATTGTACGTAGCACATCTTGTGGCACTCTTTACTTCCTAAATTAAATAAACACAAAAAAGGCGTGACATGTTCCTGAGCAAACATTATGAAATACCGTTTGCGAAGGAATGTGTCACGCCTTTCTATTTAGTTAATCAAGATTCGCCACAAGATTGCATAAAGCAATAAGAGACGACTTAAGATCACTATCAAATAAATCTAGTTATTATGTATCAGACTTATCTTCATAAAACATTTGCTTCATAATATCATAGGTTTCTCCCAAACGATGAATCATCTCTAACGAGGAAATTGGTCTAGCATAAGTCCTGTTTTTGTATGCACCCATCTTTACGATTAAATTTTGATCGGATAACTTATTAAGTATCCTTGTTAAGCGAGCATCACTTATGTCTGGATACGCATCAGCAATTTCTTTTTTTGTAAATTTAATAGATGGCTTATTTGAATTTTGATTGTTACAAATAAATCCATACACTTTTTTCTCATCCGCTTTTAGGTTAAATATATCTAATAGTGGTTCCGCTATCCATAATTTTAAGTATGTTCTTTCTAAATCACTTTCTAATTCAGGTACTTTGAATCTATTTTTAACGACAACATCAATTATTTTTAGACTACCACTACCAGCATGCTCAGATGCACCCATTCTAGTAAACAAGTTAACAAGGAGAGGATTTCTGACTAAAGATCTAGCCCCTCCTGCAAAAAATTCTTTTACAGGAATTTTCATAATCCCCGGATTGATAAATACATAATATGGTTCATGAATTTCCACAATAAGAGCCGTTGTATTTAAAAAATAGTCAGCATGGATTATCATATTGACAAACGCTTCGCGTAAAGCAACTGTTAGGTCTGTAGGATTCTTTCTAATAGTGTACTCATCAAGTTCAAATTTTCTATTTACAGATAATAAGAGCTTCTCACTTACTAATCGATAGTAATTAAACAAGTTCATATCAGGGAAATCTAAGTTACCCGACTCAATTCTAAAACTCCATCTTTGTGAGCTTCCACGTTTATCAAAAAAATCTACATGATAATGAGGAAATCGATCGATAATAGAATTGTATTTACCAAAAAATAATAGTCCCGCTACTGTTAAATTCATCGAATTAGCATCCCTATTTTTACGAAATACACCGATATCCTCTAAAAATTTTTGATTATCCATTTCTGAATAGTTTGAAGTAGGATATCTTTTAGCCAGTATAGCTCTATAGCTATTGATGCTATCTATATCTAAATCAGATATATCATAATTCAGGAGCAACTCATAATCTAATTCGTCAGATTGATTTCTTAGCATTGAACTTAGTTGCTGAGTATCTACTTGATGATCTTGTGAATGTAATCTGATATATGTATGAGTTAAATTATTATTAAGATAAACGGGCTTATCCTTAATTTTAGCCTCTTTTATATGTATAATAATGATAGTTTTATCTTCAATAACACTTATTTTTATATCTTCATTCTTTATAATATTTAAGCTAATCTTAGATCTATCAGCCAATGTAGAACAAAAGTCACTTATTATTTTTTCTGCATTATTTACCCCAGTTAAAACCGGTTTCTTATTTTCGTCTTCAGATATCCCTAAAATTAAATAGCCACCTGTTGTATTAGCAAATGCAGAGTATGACTTCCATGCATCTTTTGGAAAGTCATTTTTAGCTTTTTTGTATTCAACTTGTGAAGACTCTTTCAATAATACAATTGCTTCTAATGTAGTTAACTCCATAGTATTTTCCCTAAAAGTGCTAAATAAATGTCAAATAAAATTATTCCTAAATGGCTTTATTATCACATTCTTTATATATACTGCAAAAAATGGACCTTAAAAAGGTTAAATAAATATTGAATAAAAGAGAGCCTTGCTATGATTAGTATATAGGACAAAATCATATTCTCCAGTATATATTAATAATGGGATATCAACATTCACCAATGTCAGTGCCTTTTATAATCATTATAGCACAATCTATTCGCACTGTTTATATAAACTTACTACCATGCCGAACAGCAAACTAAGCAACGTACAAGTTTGCAAATAGTACCGTCACAAGCATCCTTCCCCTGAGGAATGCCGTTAGGCGTAGTAGCCTTGTGGCATTCTTTACTGACCAAATTACATAAACCCAAGAAGACCGCAATATACCTCCGAAGAAACATCATGAAATGCCGTTTCTGAGGGGGTGTATTGCGGTCTTCCCTTTATCCTATTCAGTTAACAACGCCACAGACTACATAGCGTAACAAGAGATGTTGCTATTCTGTAACAAACTATGCTATACTTAACTTACAAATAAGAAGAGCCATCAACGTGCGCAGGCGTTAGGCTCATCTCAAACTTGTGAAATATGAAATGCCTAACGTGTAGAGGGAGGGAACCTCTTATCGTTAGGCTTTTTCATTAATTAGTTAAACCAATCAATGAGTCGTACTAGTAATTTTAAAATCAAGATCAATCGATCATAGTTCTTAAACTTTTTCATAGTACCACCTCCTCCCATCAGGGAAGAGATAAGCCTAACAGCACGTTAATGGCTCTTACATTTTTATTATAGCACAATCTATTCGTACTGTTTATATAAACTTACTACCATGCCGAACAGCAAACTAAGCAAAGTGCAAGTTTGCAAACGATACCGTCACAAGTACCCTTCCCCTCTGAGGAACGCCGTTAGGTGTAGTAGCCTTGTGGCATTTTTACTGTTTACATTTGCTAATACAAAAGCCCGTAACAAGATATTGTCATCCTACATCAAACTATGCTATACTTGACATAGAAAAAGAAGAGCCATCAACGTGTGCTTGGCGTTAGGCTCATCTCAAGATTACAAATGTGATAATGCCTAACGTGTTAAGGTGTGCTAGACCTTATTCGTTAGGCTTTGTCATTTCTAATTAAAGAAATGGTAAAGATCTATAATCAATTTTAAAAGCTTTATCAATACAGATAACTTTTTAAAAAGTTTCATAGAACCACCTCCTCCCATTAGGGAAGAGATAAGCCTAACAACACGTTAATGACTCTTGCAATTTTTATTATAGCATAATCTATTCGTACTGTTTATATAAGATTACTACCATGACAAACAGTAAACTAAGCAAAGTACAAGTTTGCAAACGATACCGTTATAAGTGCTCTTTTACCTGAGGAACGCCGTTGTACGTAGTACACTTGTGGCTATCTTTACTGTTTACATTTGCTAATACAAAAGCCCGTAACGAGATATTGTCATCCTACATCAAACTATGCTATACTTGACATAGAAAAAGAAGAGCCATCAACGTGTGCAGGCGTTAGGCTCATCTCAAAAGAATAAAACATTGATGAAGCCTAACGTGTTAAGGTGTACTAGACCTTATTCGTTAGGCTTTGTCATTTCTAATTAAAGAAATGGTAAAGATCTATAATCAATTTTAAAAATTTTATCAGTAAAGATAATTTCTTAAAAAATTTCATAGAACCACCTCCTCCCCTTAGGGAAGAGATAAGCCTAACAGCACGTTAATGGCTCTTGCATTTTTATTATAGCACAATCTATTCGTACTGTTTATATAAACTTACTACCATGCCGAGCAGCAAACTAAGCAACGTGCAAGTTTGCAAACGATACCATCACAAGCGCCCTTCCTGAGGAATGCCGTTAGGTGTAGTAGCCTTGTGGCATCCCTTACTGACCGAATCACATAAACCCAAGAAGACCGCAATATACCTCCGAAGAAACATCATGAAATGCCGTTTCTGAGGGGGTGTATTGCGGTCTTTTCACTGAGGAATGCAATTGTACGTAGCACATCTTGTGGCGCTCTTTACTGCCTAAATTAAATAAACACAAAAAAGGCGTGACATGTTCCTGAGCAAACATTATGAAATACCGTTTGCGAAGGAATGTGTCACGCCTTTCTATTTAGTTAATCAAGATTCGCCACAAGATTGTATAGAGCAATAAGAGACGACCTACATAACGTAACAAAAAACGATAGCATTAACACTCAAAGTATGCTATACTTAACTTACAAATAAGAAGAGCCATCAACGTGCGCAGGCGTTAGGCTCATCTCAAAAAGTTACAAATTTGAAACAGCCTAACGTATTAAGGTGTATCAGACCTTATTCGTTAGGCTTTTCATTTCTAATTAAAGAAATGGTAAAGATCTATAAATAATTTTAAAAGTTTTATCAGTAAAGATAATTTCTTTAAAAACTTCATAGAACCACCTCCTCCCATTAGGGAAGAGATAAGCCTAACAGCACGTTAATGGCTCTTGCATTTTTATTATAGCATAATCT
>NZ_RQVN01000044.1 GCF_003992135.1 Veillonella sp. VA142
TGGTGTAGATTTATCTTGATTTTTAATTACGCTTATGTTTAGCTATTTTTTATGACAAATTAATTTGTGTTTGACAGATGGGAAAAGCACCAATCCCCTATCACCTAGGGTATTGGTGCTATTCCTAATGAACCCACTACTGTCAATCCAACCTATTCAATTTCTAAAAATGTTCGAATCGCCGGATTTTCCATCATCTCAGCTTGTTCTTCCGGAGTGATAACTTGTACTTTATCTCGATCCACATTAACCAAGCAGAGGAATCCTAAATGATCGCCTTGGTTCGCACGGAATTGGTGTGCCATCAATTTAGGGATTTCAATCATATCCCCTTCTTGGACGTCTTCCACCGTGTCGCCAAGCAAACATTGGCCTTTTCCACGGAAGATCATGACCATATGCGTATGCTCATGGCGTTCCATGGTGCTATACCCACCTGGTTGCACTTCAAAATAGCGGAACTGGCATGGAATATCCCAAGCTCCATCGAAAAGAACTTGACGGGTTACATCTTTAAACGGGCTATTATCTTGCTTGTACACCAAGGTATCTACGCCATCCCATGTGTACGTTTCTTGATTAAATTTACGTATCATTTGAATATCTTTTTAATCGCTCCCAAAATGCCACCATGCTCGTGTACATAGTCTTTCACAGATTCCACTTCAAAGCCTGTTTCATCGATGGCTGCACGAATTGTTGCTTCATCCGTTTTAGTATGGTCAAAGCGAATACGCACTTCTTTTGTTTTTAAATCTACAGTGGATTCCAATACCCCTGGTAAACCACGAACAGCACCATTCACAGTATTTTCACAGTTCACGCACATCATGCCTGGCACATAAAATAATTTTGTAGTCACATTACCTGTGCTACCACAACCACAATCTTTACACATAGTTCCTCCTAATTATTTTGTTTATGACTATTAGTAGCACCAGCCTCTACATCAATGGTTTCCGCTTTTGTAGGCTCTTCTTTAGCTACTTTTTTATCGCCACTAACAGCATCTTTAAATTCATTAATACCCTTACCGATGGCCTTACCAATTTCAGGTAATTTTTTAGGTCCAAAGATAACAAGGGCAATAATTAAAATAAGAAATAATTCTTGTGTCCCAAAATTAAACATACGTATCACCTCGTATTTCAAATTAATTAATTCTTATGAGCTGCCTCATCTACATACCATTCTACTGGATCGTGAGTCAACACAGCCCCTGGTAAACAATGATCTACTCGGTCCTCCCAAGAATATTCTTCATATTCCTTACGTTGACGAAGTACACGAGCTAAGGCAGCCTCTTTGGAAGCTCCTACCACTGTGAACCAAACAGATTTTGCATTGACTAGCATAGGGAATGTTAATGTCACACGTTCCCATACTTTACCATCTTTCACAGCCACTACCATACGATCACGTTCATACAAAGCTTCAGATTTAGGGAATAAGGATGCTGTATGCCCATCATCGCCTAAGCCTAGTAACACTAAATCTATGGATTCCTTTTCTGTACGTTTCAAGACCATTTGTACTTCTTGTTCATACTTATCTGCTGCTTCCTCCACAGTACCGTTATTCGTTGGGACCGGATAATAGTGAGCAGCACCCATAATATTTCCAAATAAGCGATCTTTTGCACGACCAAAATTGTTATCTGGATTCGACTGTGGCACAAACCGTTCATCTACCCAAAGGAAGAAAATATGCTCCCAATCGATACGATTTGTATATTCATCTGAATCAAGCAAAGAAAACAATGCATTCGGTGTCGTCCCCCCAGACACAGCCACTACGCAAGTACCTGTCTCTGCAATACATTCGTTTGTATAAGTTAAAAATCGATCGGCCACTGCTTTTGCCACGTCATCTCCTGTAGGAAATGCATGAATTATATCTTTCGCCACGACCAAGATCCTCCTTCTAATAACTCTTCTGCCTCTGTTGGCCCCTCACTGAACGCTGGGTAGAAGCATAACGGCGTTTCTTCATCATTTCGTTCCCACGCCTCAATCAACGGTTTAAATAATCGCCAAGATTTCTCTACCGCATCATTGCGAACGAATAATGTTTGGTCTCCTAATAAACCATCTAAGATCAATCTTTCATAGGCATCTGGAATGTCTGCTAATTCCTTGGAATTGCTATAGGAAAAGTCCATTTCTAGTGTGTTAACACTTAACTTAGATCCTGGAGATTTTACCTCTAAGGACAATCCCATACCTTCATTCGGCTGCATACGAAGAACCAATACGTTTTGGTTGAAGTCTTTCGCATGGAACGGTTTAAAGATGGAGTGCGGAATTGGTTTAAACGTAATGGCAATTTCGCTCGATTTCTTCGGCAATCGTTTTCCCGTACGAAGATAGAACGGCACATCACGCCATCTCCAATTATCAATGAATAATTTCAATGCCACATAGGTTTCTGTCGTAGAATTAGATGGTACATTCTCTTCCTTACGATACTCTGGTGCCGGACGTTCTGTATTACCAGAATCCACATATTGACCACGTATTGCGATATCGCCTAAATTTTGACGTTGTAAACTACGGATAGACGAAATCAATTTGGCAATTTCATCGCGGTAATCATTAGCATTAAAACTAGCCGGTGGTTCCATCGCAATCAAAGATAACACTTGAATCATATGGTTTTGCACCATATCACGCAAAGCCCCTGCCCCATCATAATAGCCTGCACGTTTTTCTACACCTAACTCTTCGGCTACCGTAATTTCTACACGTTCAATATATTTACGATTCCAAAGTGGTTCAAATATAGCATTGGCGAAACGAAGCATCAAAATATTTTGCACCGTTTCTTTCCCTAAATAATGATCAATACGATAGGTTTGTTCTTCCGTAATATATTGTTTCAATGAAGCATCTAATGCGATAGCACTTTCTAAATCATGTCCAAAAGGTTTCTCAATAATCACTCGGGACCAAGAACCTACCTCTTCTAATAGCTTTGCTCCATGTAATTCACGTACGATAGGTTCAAACAACTCTGGCGGCATGGCTAGATAAAACAAGGCATTACCGCCTGTACAATGAGCATCTGTCACACGCTCTAACTCTTTGTGCAATGCCACGTACGTAGACGGATCTGTATATTGACCAGATACATAGGAAAATCGTTCAATAAATGCTTGTTCTTCTGCACTTGGATCACGGTCACCTAAGATAGATGCTTTCACTTGTTCACGAAATTCATCGTGGCTCATGGCTGTCCGTGCTACGCCCACCACGGCTACCTTCGGTGAAAGTAACCCACGTTGAAACAAGGAATAAATAGCCGGCAATAATTTACGTTTTGTCAGGTCTCCGGAGGCCCCAAAGATAACAATGGCACCCGCCCCTGGTGTATGATCAATACATAATTCTTCTTTCACATTATAGGACACATTCATGGTGAATCTCCTCTTACATCATTTCCTAACGGAAATACTAATACTGTATCTTTTATTATAGCACATACACGGCCCTTGACAATGGTTATAGCCCTTGTCAAACACAAATTAATTTGTCATAAAAAATAGCTAAACATAAGCGTAATTAAAAATCAAGATAAATCTACACCAT
>NZ_RQVN01000045.1 GCF_003992135.1 Veillonella sp. VA142
TCTGTATATATAGATTGTACTATGCATTGACAAATTCATTTGTGTTTATACTATGACAATATCATATGTCGTTCATAAAAGTTAAATATATTATAAAAAAATACTTGCATAGATGTGAGGGATATGATATTATATATTTGTTGTTACAGTATGTAACAAACGGTAGCGAAACAGTGTTTCCCAAGGACAGTTGAGTTGATTCGTTACTATGGATGGAAGATATCGGGGCATAGCGCAGTTTGGTAGCGCACCTGGCTTGGGACCAGGGGGTCGCAGGTTCGAATCCTGCTGCTCCGACCATTTTCTTATGTGCGGGTGTAGCTCAATGGTAGAGCCCCAGCCTTCCAAGCTGGTTGCGAGGGTTCGATTCCCTTCACCCGCTCCACTTACATGTTATTGTATTTAATACGTTCCCATACAGAGACGATGTCTATGTGATGGGTTATTTTATTATTTACAGTAAAATTCATGATATAACTACATATGGTTCAGTAGCTCAGTTGGATAGAGCAACGGCCTTCTAAGCCGTGGGTCGGGGGTTCGAATCCCTCCTGGATCACCACTAAATAGGCGGATAGTTCAGATTGAGCTATCCGCTTTTTTGTAAAATTTAGGCTCTATAATAATGCTTGTAATTGCAGTCATTCTAACGATTCTAAATATTCTCAGAATATAAAAGGTAATATGGCAATAACTATTGTTGTTAATAAAGCAACACCAGCTAACCATGCAGCAATTTTCCCATATTGGGCAGATTTCTTTGAGATATTAAGACTTTCTTCTGCAAGTTTTAATACGTGATTTTCTTTTTCCAAGCGCTGCAAAATATTTAAACCTGAAATGGTTAGTTGAAATTTATCAGAGTTATTAAAGTAATAAGGAGCATAAAAGTTATTTGGGGCAGTTACTAATTCAAAATAACATTGGGCATAATTTTTAGGTTCAAAAGGGCTGTAAAGGGAATCACGTGAATATAGTGGTGGTTCAACTTTCAATTTAGGTGAGTTAAGTAAATAAAGTTGCAAAGTTGAATGCGTTAGGTAGGGAAATTTACTTATTAAATCCTTATAGCTGCAGACACCTTTATTAATAAAAAGAATTAATTCTTCTAAATGATCATTAGGTAAATTTTGAGCTGTAGAGGTAAAGTCTTGAACTTTCCTTTTATAGTGCTTGTACTCTTCGTCACTGGCGTAAAAATTGTTTAATGGTGATGACTGTAATGGGAGTTGGTTCTGTAAACCACCTATAGTGCTTTTTAAACAATCCATTTGTTTAGCAATTTCTTTAACATTGGACATAACTTCACTCCTTTCAAGGTAATTATACCAATTATAAAAATAAGATGAAATAGAAAGGTGTATGTAGTAATGGAAAGTGTTCAACCAAAATTGTAAGAGTATAATACATTTGTGACAAAAAAATAAAAAAATAAGAAGGCTCTCTGTTATAATGAAAGTTGCTAAACCGAATCATTATTTTAAAGGAGAGGCCTTCTTATGTCATCTATTATAACTGAAGAATTACGCTTTCGTAAACTAATTTGTGAATATGCTATCAAACATAAAAATAATGCTGAAGCAGCTAGACGGTATCATACAAGTAGACAACAAGTACAACGTTGGGGGTTCAAATTAATATTAAATATGTACCTAATGAGTGCTTACTGTTTAATACTAATGGCATTAAATGCGACCAAATTACGGCTATAGATGAATATTCTAGGAAACGTCACTTGCTCCGCTATAAAATTTTGTAGTGGTGTTAACTGAATAGGATAAAGGGAGCCCATGGTATATTCCTTCTCAAACATAATTGCATAGTGTTTGTTCAGGAGTAGACCCTGGGCTTCTTGTGTTTGTGTTATTTACTTAGTAAAGAAACTTTCTCTTTATCTTTCCAAAATAGTAAGGCCCCCATAGCATTGACTATGTAGAATATGTATTTGCCAACATTGGCAAAATTGCCTTGTGTGAAAGCTTTCAATAGTTGCACGATGTTATAAATCATCCAGAACGGCCATTGTGTGTCTAATTTTAGAGCGTTAAACAGGTTCGCAATGAGTGAGAAGGCAAATACGATGGTGGTCAGGATGGATAAAAAGTTCATATGACCACCAAAGCCTATGTAATTGGCAACGCTAGAAATAGTGAAAGCAATGATGGTGATGATGCTAGCAACTAATCGTTTTTGCGATGGATTCATTGTATTAGGAATACCTTCGTGGGAGGCTTTCCATTTTTTGATAGCAAAGGTATAGATAATGAAAGTAACAGGATAGGTAATGATAGCTGCTTTATTTCCTAAAATAAAATCGATGGCGCCGGATAGAATAGTATTCACAATGCCTAGATAATTTCCCCATTTGTTGAGTTGCCCTGTAAATCGTGTAGACAACATAGAAATGCCAACATTGATGACAGAAATAAGCCCAAAGGGAACGAGAGCAGTCCAAGGTCCCCAATCTACAAATTTTTCAAGGCGTGAGTTCAGGTAACCAGCAGAAATGGCAATCCCTACGACGAGAACGACACCGAGGACATCAAACCATTTGGAAGTAGCAAATTGTTTTAAATACTGTTTCATAGAGGTATCCTTTCTATGAGAATATAATCTTTTACAAATACGTTTTGCCTAGATAGATTAGGTATAGTAGCCAATTAAATCGTTTTAGTAAAAAATGAGTATTTACTTACATGATAAATATGATTTCTGCTATGTCTTCAATTATAACATAATTAACAGGAATCTCTCAAATAATATAGAAAACAAAAGTCCCTCATTAGCAAGCTAATGAGGGGCTTTTGCGTTATTTATTAAAGCAGCTGGGTAATCCCAAGCCAAAAGGAAGAACATATTAGAGTCATGCAGATGATGAAACGACATTGCATGTTTATATGAATATTTTCTACGTTGATAATAGCATGTATAGGACATTTTATCAAGTGTAAATGATAAAATGACAGTGTCAAGAAGAAGGTCACTTTGCTTTAGTAATTCAACTCATTGATCTATGTAAATAAACAATGAAAAAGCCTAATGCCGTTCACACGTTGGTAGCTCTTCTTTTTATATCCATATTGTAGAATATGTTAAGAAAAATACTACTTGTAACTACGTTATTTAGTATGGAATCTCAAGGTATTCCAGTAAGCGTTTGATCGTGTCTTGTCCATCGTAACAGGTGTCGATGAGGTATCCTGGTTCATGCAAAAATTCTGTTAAGCCTCGATAATAAAAATATTTCTTTCTATCTTCGATGATAAAGGGAATTAGATTATGTTTTAGGCATTCCTACATTAAACCAAGGAAGTTTTTCGTCTTTGGTGTTATATTTTAATAGATAGTGAAGGTGCTTGATACTCTTTTCTGTTAGTGTATCTTCTGCGGTATCAATGCAGTAATTTATCTTTACTTATCATATAAAAAAATCTTAAATTGCAAGTAGAAATTGAACACTTTGATATAAATAATTTAACATCGTGAAAGAACCCTTAAAAGATACTTAG
>NZ_RQVN01000046.1 GCF_003992135.1 Veillonella sp. VA142
ATATGTCTATTTTATTGCAAAAAAAGAATGTTGGCGACTACTCTTATATGAGTAGCCCCAACATTTATTATAGAGCCTTTTGTCAGTAAGGACCGCCACGAAGGCTGCTACGCCTAACTGCGTTTCTCAGAGTATAGTTAGAGCACGGCATACTCCTCACAAACGGTATTTCATAATGTTTGTTCGGAGCAGGTCGTGCTCTTCTTGTATTTGTGTTATTTGGTCAGTAAGGGCGCCACGAAGGCTGCTAGGCCTAACTGCGTTCCTTAGGGAGGCGGTTAGTGTAGATATAATGTTTATCTGCTATACAGATGCTCCTTTTATAGTGTAAGCGAAGTGTATGTTGTTGTTATGAGTGCACTTACAATATGCAATTCGTGTAAAAATCGGGGGGGTAGTATATAAGAAATAATTTGCCTAAAATGATTGAAACTGGTTGCTATTAATGATAATATGTATGTGTATTCTTATCATTATTTTAGCAAACACAGGAGAAAAAGTGTTCAAGCGTTCTAATATAAGATTTTGGTCGGACTGTATGGGTAAGTGTGTATATGTATATGGGGTGTATTATGAAACGATATGACGTATTGCTATCTTGTATTACTCTTTCATTATTGACAAATGTGGTGACTGTATCTGCAGAGGTGATAACAAGAGACAGGTATACAGTAGTATATTCAAATCCTGGAAAGGAAACGTCTTATACGTACGATGCAACCAAGGAAAATAAACCGTTGAATTTTTTAGCAATTTCTGCATTGGGCGGCACTAATAATATCACGATTAAAGGTAAATTAAAAGATTCCAATGGACCATCTAGTACGTTCAATACCAATACATCAGTTGTGGGACTACGTGAAGGGGACTATCGTTTTTCACTTAATTCTAAGAAAGCTTATGAGCCATCATCAAGTATCTTGATATCTGATGGCGGTGTTACTGGAGAGAATAATATTGTATTTGAGGATGTTACCGTTGACAATCATATCATGTCATCTGGGATTCACACAGAGGATCAAATCAGTGTGAATAGTACCGGAAAGCAGGGCCTTGCGGCTGCGTCGATTACATTTAAAGGGGTGAATACCATCAACACCTTAGCTGATCCAAGGCTTTATGAACATACAAGCGGTATTCTATTGTACAATAATAGTGCAGCTGTAGGACACTATCATATACATTCAGAAGTAGGATCTACATTGAATGTGAATGTTAGGTCAGCTTCTAGTCGTGCTTTTGGTATATCTGTGAATCATTACAATAATACGGTTAGATCAACGGCTGTAAAAAAAGAAACCCCCACTGTGACGGTGATGGAGTTTGATGGTGATGTGAATATAAAAATAGATAGACATGGTCAAGAAGAGGCAGAAAATTATGGGATTGGTCTCTTTTCCAGGACGAGTAAAAGAGATCGGGATACAATTCCCGATGATTCTAAATTAGAAGCCATATTTAGAGGAAATCTCACTGTAGATGTAACACCTGTATATGATGCGCAGGGTAATCCTAAAAGTATTGGAGACGCTATTAATGTGGACGGAAAAAATAGCAAAGTTGATATTGTAGGTGGACCCGATAAAGTGATTCAAATCAGAGGGGATATACATGCCTATAATAGTGGTATCGTTAATTTAAATTTAGGTAATAAAGACTCTTATTTTGAAGGCGAGGCTCATATAGGTAAAGAAAAGTTTACATCGAAGCAGAATCTATTTGATGAAACTGTCGATGCTGATGATAATGTCATCCTACGGGCACAGGATATTGACAAATTTGAGAAACAGATTGAGGGCTGGAAAAAAACACTAGAGAAACCTACCTTATCTGCTAAAGTAAGAGAAAATCTTATGAAAAAGATTGCAGAGGCAGAAGCTTCTATCGAGAAAAGCAAATTGTATTTTGATGAGCATGGCATCATAAAAAATGATGTTATTGATAACACAAATAATGCGATTAATCTTACTATGAGCAATGGCGCTCACTGGAAAGTCACGAATGATTCTATGGTGAAAGATTTGGATTTAACCAAAGGTGCCATTGTAGAATTTGGAGGCGCTAAAAAGTATGTCAATGTATCTGTAAAACATTTAATAGGGGATGCAGGCACACTGAAAATGAACGGGAATATTGTCAGTGGTGATTCTGATAGATTGGTGACTCGAAAAGGCAGTGATGGGGTTCATAACATTGACTATAAAGACGATGGAACAGCTAAAACGAAGGGCCGTGAACACTTAAAACTTGTAGAAAATTTAGGAGATTTGACTGACAATAAGGCTAAGTATAAATTACTGTATGGTACTACAGATCAAGGGGCCTATGAGTTCACTGTATCTAATTCTGAAACTTCAAAGATAGCCCAAATTGAACCAGATGGAAAGAATGATTTTTACTTAAACCCTACTGGTCGATTGAGTTCTGGAGCTCAGGCTGTTGAAGTACTACATAATATGATATACCAAAGTAATTTGGCTACCATGGGTACACTAGTACAACGATTAGGGGAAATACACCTAGATAAAAAGATGCGCAAGTCTAATGACATTTGGGTAAAGTTAATTGGTGGTAAATATAGTAGCGATGGAAATGTAAAGATAGGTACATATAGCAATAACTATCACGGCATACAAGGTGGGTTTGATTGGCAAAGAAAGCATGGAGTATGGATTGCCTATCATGGACTTAATGTAGGTATGTTACAGGCTCGTGGCACACTAGATGAATTCAGTGGCTCTATTAAACTCACACAAGCTGCAATAGGTGGGTATTCCGCTTGGGTGCATCCAAAAACAAATATGTATGTTGATGTTGTGGGACATATTGCTAATTACCGTGGTGGGTTCGACATGATAAACCGTTCTCATACAGATGTATCTTCTGATACTATGCACACTGTATCGTATCTCGGATCAGTTGAACTAGGTAGACGCTTCTATTTCAAGAAAAATGATACACGCAAGTATTATATAGAACCAGAAGCACAATTGACGTATCAAAGCATTGGTGGTTATCCTATGCACATGAAACATGGATTAACATCAGTGACAGATGATTTTAAAGGTTTAGTTCTGCGTATCGGTGCCAGAATTGGTATAGACAGTATCGCACCAGGACATATTAATCCATATATTAAGATTATGCATGAACGAGAGTTATGGGGAGATACAACGCATACCTTTAATGAAGTGGCTGTGGAAAAACCATCGAAACAAGATAGTTGGTTTACTTATGGATTTGGTGCATCCTATATAAGTAAAGATGAAAATAAACAATTTTATTTTGAAGCACAAGGGTCAACGAAACATAAGGTAAAACAAAATTGGCAAATTAATGCAGGATTTAGACATCGATTCTAATCGTAATACCTCACTATTGGGTATCCAGTAGTGAGGTATTTGCATTATAGGCTCTTTGTCAAATGTGGGGGCTACTCATATAAAAAGTTCTTAGCGCTAGCTATTTAAATAGCTAGTGCTATTCTT
>NZ_RQVN01000047.1 GCF_003992135.1 Veillonella sp. VA142
ATATGTCTATTTTATTGCAAAAAAAGAATGTTGGCGACTACTCTTATATGAGTAGCCCCAACATTTATTATAGAGCCTTTTTTCTAAATACAAAATCCTGAAAATAGAACCTATTGGACTATTCTGCTATGGTTCAAGCAATAGTAGACAAAGAGCCTTGATCAAGATAATTTATAATACTGGATGATAGTATATGTAATAGAAGGTAATACTCAGACAATACATCCATATGGTGTAAGCAAATAATAATAGGGTATTGAATTTTATTTTTAATTGTGTTATGATGAGTACAAGTCAGATAAGCATATATAGAAAGAAGATGCAATGTATCTACAAGTATGTGAGGGAACATGGATACTCCATTGAAAAGTGGTGCAATGATATCATCATTCTATCTAAGCTTAGAAGACGGTGTATATTATTTTATTTTCATTGAGAGGTAAATATCATGAAAAAACATTTAGCAGTATTAGCTGCAACAGCAGTATTGGGTGTAACATCTGCATTCGCAGCAAACCCATTCGCAGACGTAACTCCACAAGATTGGGCATATAGAGCGGTAGCTCAATTAGCAGCACAAGGCGTAGTTAACGGCTACCCAGACGGTACTTTCCAAGGACAACACAACATCACTCGTTTTGAAATGGCTCAAATGGTAGCAAAAGCTATGGCTCATCAAGAACGTGTTGACGCTGAACAAAATGCTATCATCAATCGTTTAGCTAACGAATTCTCTACTGAATTGAATAACTTAGGCGTTCGCGTTTCCACATTGGAAAACAAAGTAGGCAACTTCAAATTCACTGGCGATGCTCGTCTTCGTTACCAAAATGTAACAGATAAATCTGTAATTGATTCTAATAAATCTAAATTTGACTACCGTGCTCGTGTACAATTCGATGCTACAGTAAATGACAATACAAAAGCAGTAGTGCGTTTAGCTACAAAAAAAGAGTTCGGTCAAAATGACAAAGAAAATAATTTAAACGCATCTGTAGATCGTGTATATGTTCAACATAACTTTGGTAAATATGTAACTGCAACTGCTGGTCGTCAAGACTTGGTTGTTGGTAATGGTCTTGCATATGATGGTGCTTATGAAGGTGTTGTAGCAACAGCTGGTAAAGATAAATTAAATGCATCTGTAGCATTCGGTTACCTCATGAGTGGTGAAAACAAAGGCCTTGAAAGAAAAGCTAATGTACAAACAACAATTTATCAAGCAAACTATATGCCAACTGAAAAAGTAGCAGTAAAAGGTTTCTATGCTGATATTCATGAAAAAGACACTAATAATGTATATGGTACATCCTTAGATCTTAAACTTGGCAAAAAAGTTTGGGTTGGTGGCGAATATATTAAACAAGAAACTACCGGCGCTGCTGGCGAAGCTTGGACTGCAGGTCTAGGTTATGGTACTGCAGATATGGCTAAAGTTGGTACTTGGGGCACAAAAGTTCAATACTTTGATTTGAAAGAGGATGCTCCAGTAGTAGACAATATTTGGCATTTAGGAAAGCAAAATAAAAACTACAAAGGTTATTTAGCAACTGTTGACTACACTGTAGCTAAAAACGTTGGTCTTTCTGCTTATGCTACATTCCATAGCAAAAATCAAGAGAAAGAAAATAACAACTTGCCAGAATACTATCGTGCAGAACTTAACTACAAATTCTAATTTGATAGTCACACATATAAAAAAGAACTCCTTCGGGAGTTCTTTTTGCGTATGTTGACAAAATGTGTATACAATTCTATATAAATTGCATTTAATCTATGCCTATGATACTATTAAAGAAAGTCTAATACATATAGCGAGGGGAGCTATACTGGGTTATAGGTGTACTGGCTGACATAAGAGCCTGATGTATTAGCTGGAGTGTAAGACAGAACTGTATGGATCTTCTATATGGAATGGACAAGAGTATTATTTGTTTTATAAAGGGTATTTAATATGAGAAAACAATTAGCAGTATTAGCAGCAACAGCAGTGTTGGGTGTGACATCTGTCTTGGCAGCACATCCATTTTCTGATGTAACAGCACAAGATTGGGCGTACCAAGCAGTGGAACGTTTAGCAGCAGAAGGGGTTATCCAGGGTTATCCAGATGGCACGTTCAAAGGTCAACGTAATATCACTCGGTATGAAATGGCACAAATGATTGCTAGAGCTGATGCACACCAAGATGAAGTAACAGCTGAGCAAAGAGCATTGATTCAACGTCTGGATAATGAGTTTGCTAATGAATTACAAGCATTTGGTGTGCGAGTGAATAGATTAGAAGATAAAGTGGGGAACTTTAAGTTTAGTGGAGATGCACGATTACGATATATGAATATGGATCTTCGTGAAAAAAATACTAAGTCGGATACATCGGCCTTTTTATATCGTGCAAGAGTAAAATTTGAAGCAGAAGCTAACGATAGAACAAAAGTAGGCGTACGCTTGTATTCAGGAGACACGTCTTTCAGTCCTGAAGGTAACTCCTCTGGTCCAGGAGGGGATGCTGGAAATGGTATAGATGAAGCATATGTACAATATAAAATGAACAATCATGCTTTAGTTACTGTAGGTAAAAAAGATTATATTGTTGGTAATGGTCTTTCCTATGATGATCAATTACGAGGTGCAGTAGTAAACTATGATAGAAATAAGTTAAATGCAATTTTTGCTTATGGATATATTGAGTCTAATGATAAAGCTGTGTCTGTATATCAGCTGAACTATCGTATAAATGATAATGCTGCAGTTAAAGGATATTATTTAGATCGTCATGGTTCAAAAAATAATGGATATGAAACTAAAAAAGCAACAGACATATTTGGCGCTTCTTTAGATGTAAGGCTTGGTCATAATAATAATATTTGGCTAGGTGGCGAATATATTAGAAAAGAGCGACAAGGAGCAAATGGTGAAGCATGGACTGCTGGTGTTGGCTACGGCCAGGCTGATATCACAAAACCAGGTACATGGGGAGCTAAGATTCAATATTTTGACTTTAAAAAAGAAACATTTGTAAAATACAGAACATGGAAAACACCTACTCATAAGGTTGGAAACGATGATTATGGTCATGCCGATTATAAAGGTTGGTTAGGAACAGTAGACTATACGATTGCTAAAAATCTTGGGGTATCTGCGTATGCTGGTTACCACAGTAAAACACAAGACGGCATAAAATTACCAAATTATTATGGTATCGATGTAAATGTTAATTTTTAGATAAAGATAATACACGGGGCTGTAACAAAATGTACTTTTTTACATTTTCGTTACGGTCCCTTTTGCATGCAGAAACTACCAAGCTTCTTGAGATAATACTATCACAAGATATCTTGGTAGTTTTTCCGTTTTTAGGCGCACTTAAATAAGCCTATGTAAA
>NZ_RQVN01000048.1 GCF_003992135.1 Veillonella sp. VA142
CCATTTAAACCATCTTGACCTGTTGGACCTTGTGCACCCATGCCAGCAGCAATCGTTCCCGAAGCAATACCAGATTTGCCGTCACGGCCATCAACACCACTTTTACCGATAGCGCTCTCAAGAGTAGCTACTTTATCAATAGCTGTACGCGTATTAGCATCTAAACCGATGTTAACAATACCACCATCTTCTGTGGAAATAGCAATGCCAGTTTTTGTAGTGGCTGTATTGGTTGTCGCTGCATCAGTGCCAGTGGCATCGATTGTACCTGTACCAGATTTGAAGGTCAAACCAGTTGTTACCGCCACGGTTCTACCAGTTTCTGTATTGGCTTTGTAACCTAAGTTAGCTACACCACCAACTTTGCTGTCTACATAAGCCTTATTCGCTGCATCTGTATTCGCATCAGGTGTGCCAATATTCGTTAATTTAGACCCACCGAAGTCTACGTCACCTTTAGTGCCAGTAGCTCCTGCTTTTACTGTGATAACTGTATTATCACCATTTTTAATGACTAGATCATTTGTGCCATTACCAGAGATACCTTTCATTTTGGTTAACGTATCTGCTAATTTCACCACTAAACCATTTGCATCTGTAGTTGGATCTTTTTCTACACGGATATTGGTACCTTCAGGCGTTGCTGTGGTTGTAGTTGCTGTGGTTGTAGTTGCTGTGGTTGTAGTTGCTGTGGTTGTAGTTCCTGGACTAGCAGTTCCTGTAGTAGCAGTCGCTGGTGCTGTTACTGGTGTGAAGTTTTCCGCACCTTTCACAGTTAATGTAGTACCTAATGCACGTGTTACATCTTTTTTATCATCGCCTGTGAAAGTTAATGGTTGTTCAGCCATTCCTTTCACTGTATTGATACGACTATCTAATTTAGAAACCGCTGCGCCTACATTGTTAACAGTATCTGTACCACCTGCTGCATCATCTTTTGTGATGCTGTATGTAGGGCCTGTTAATGCGCCGTTAGTATCAACACTTGCATTGCCACCAAGAGCTGTTGCTAGTTCAGACTTAGCAGTATACAATTGACCACCAGTCACGGCATCATGAGAGCTTGCTGCAATTGTTCCATCTGCGATGTTGGATAATTTCGTACCTGTTGTATTAGCTGCTATTGTAGTCGTGCCATCTGGGTTCACTAGACGAGCTTGTACATCAGTGGCCGCTGTTGGTTTAGTGCCTCCCGCTGGAGTAATCACATTACCATCTTTGTCAACTTGATCTGCTTTATAGTAGTTACCATCGTTAGCTTTCACTAAACGGTTGCCTTCTGCATCTGTGTACACTACGGTACCAGCTTCGCCGTTACGTAATGCATTCACTTTTGTAGTTAGGTCTTTACCGTTCAGGCCGTCTTGACCAGTCAAACCTTTATCGCCTGCTGTTGCATCAGTTGCTTTTGGATCTTTACCAGTGCCTGCTTTACCATCACGGCCGTCAGCCACTGTGTTACCAAGTTTCGCTAATTGGTCTTTCACATCTTGGTGCAATCCGATGATAATTGTATCACCTTGCGCTGTCGTAACAATATCCTTAGTGTTAGCATTGCCTTGTACTTTCAGTACTCCTGTGGACAACGGTAACCCTACCTTAGTAGTATCTGCATCGTGTTCATCTTTCGTCACATTGCCAGCAAAGTTCAATGTCGCATTGCCAGCCACTGTAGTATTGACTTTACTAATGGCATCATCTACATATTTTTTATTCGTTACATCTGTGTCACCTTCAGCTGTCGAACTAGTAATTAACTTAGCTCCACCAAAGTTTACAGTGCCAGGATCTGCTTTTTTAGTAACTACCCCTGCATCATTTTTCACTTCAGCTGTATTTGGTGTCACAGTAATGGTGTTGGTACCATTTTTGATTACTAAATCATTTTGCCCATCACCAGAGATACCTTTCATATTTGTTAAGGTATCTGCTAAGCTCACAGTTAAACCATTTGTAGGGTCGGATGCTACTTGGATATTTACTCCTGGTGTTGCAGTTGCTGTTGGTGTGAAGTTTGCCGCACCTTTTACAGCTAACGTTTCACCTAACTTACGAGTCGCATTAGTTCCAGTATCCCCGCTGAAAGTAAGCGTTTTTTCTGCCAACGTATTCAAGTCAGACGCACTGGCTTTACCAGCTAATGTATTGTTGATAGTTGTAATATCTGATTTATCCGCTTTTTCAGCTAATTTACTATGTAATTGACCACCATTGATCGCATCGGTAGAGCCAGCTTTGATTTCACCATCTGCGATATTGCTTAACTTAGTTGTACCACCAGTTGTTGTACCATCTGGGTTCACTAGACGAGCTTGTACATCAGTGGTCGCTGTTGGTTTAGTGCCTCCCGCTGGAGTAATCACATTACCATCTTTGTCAACTTGATCTGCTTTATAGTAGTTACCATCGTTAGCTTTCACTAAACGGTTGCCTTCTGCATCTGTGTACACCACAGTACCAGCTTCACCGTTACGTAATGCATTCACTTTTGTAGTTAGGTCTTTACCGTTCAGGCCGTCTTGACCTGTTGGTCCTTGTGCACCCATGCCAGCAGCAGTCGTTCCCGAAGCAATACCAGATTTGCCATCACGGCCATCGATACCATTAGC
>NZ_RQVN01000049.1 GCF_003992135.1 Veillonella sp. VA142
TAGTAGCTGATGCAGGATATGACAGCTACGAAAATCTATTATGGTTAGAAGAAAAAGGATACCTATCTTGTATTAAGTCGAAGGACTACGAACGCTCTAAACAACGCAAATGGAAAACAGATATTGGTAAAGCTCGGAATATGGAATACCGATCCAATGAAGATGCTTTTATTTGTGCTAAAGGTCGAAAGTTACACTTTTCTCATCGTCGTAAGAGTAAAAGTAAGACTGGATTTACTTGGGAAAGTAAGGTATACGTATGTGAATCTTGCAATCGCTGTGGATACAAATCTGAATGTCAACGATATGCAAAGAAAAGCACAAAGAATCCTACTAAGCAAATTTGCATTACTCCAGGATATAACTCGGTATTGCAACATAACCAGGAAAGAGTCTTAAGTACAGGAGGGGTTCGATTACGTACCAATCGCTCTATACAAGTAGAAGGCGCCTTCGGAGTATTAAAACAAGACTTTCAGTTTAGGCGATTACTACACCGGGGTAATGATCATGTGCGAAAGATGCTATACCTATTAGCGATGGGATTTAATATCTCGAAACTACACCATAGAATCCAAGATAACAGGATACATACCTCATTATTCTGCCAAAAAGAAATTGCGTAAGCCTAGAAAACAAGCCATTTACATAGGCTTATTTAAGTGCGCCTAGAAATGGAAAAACTACCAAGATATCTTGTGATACCACTATCTCAAGAACCTTGGTAGTTTCTGCATGTAAAAAGGGCTGTAACGAAAATGTAAAAAAGTACATTTTGTTACAGCCCCATTGAATTTTAAAGTTGTTTAAAAAAATTTGAGGTAGGACAAAATGAGCTGGTAAAAAGTCTGAGACCCCTTGCAATTACTGTGCTGGTTGATATTTAATTTTCCTAAATAATAGATGGTTAGGAGGATTGAATAATGAATCAGATAAAATGCATAAATTGTGGATTTCCTTGCTATAAATATGGAAAAACAAGAAAAGGAACTCAAAGATGGCAGTGCCCCGAATGTAAGA
Organism: Veillonella sp. VA142; assembly: GCF_003992135.1. Lineage (GTDB taxonomy): Bacteria > Bacillota > Negativicutes > Veillonellales > Veillonellaceae > F0422. The sequence continues at coordinate 1,021 of NZ_RQVN01000049.1, forward strand.
CGGTTTTTACAAATGCAATTGATCGTACCACAAAATATTTTCATCAATTTATTCAATGGCTGTTAAGTGGTAAAACACAAGATGAAATGTCTGTAAGTAGTCGCACATTTAGACGAAATACAGCTCAATTCTGGGAGATATGGCCTATGCCTCCTAAGGTAGAGGAGCACAAAGATATAGTATTTGTTGATGGCATTTATTTAGGGCGGAAAGCATGTGTATTAATATGTTGTGATGAGGCACATGTATTGGGTTGGTATGTATGTAGATACGAGCATACAGCAGCATGGGAGGCTTTATTACAACGGATTACTTCGCCGAATATAGTCGTTACTGATGGTGGTACTGGCTTCAAGAAGGCTTGTAAGAAAATCTGGAAAAGGACTAAGGTCCAAAGGTGTTTATACCATGTGTATTGCCAAGTCAAGAGATATACGACATCTAGGCCAAAGACATTGGCTGGAATAGAGTTATATGTACTAGCAAAAGATCTATTGGCTATACATATAGATGAAGAAATTAAAGCGTGGGAAGAACGATTACAGACCTGGTCTAGTAAGCATAAGATATTTTTAAGTGAAATGACGCGAGATGAATATGGCACATTACGTCCTGAACATGAGAGATTAGTAAAAGCAGAACGATCTCTTTGGCAGTTAGTGAAGAAAGATATATTGTTTACTTACCTTAAAGATACATTAGCTAATGAGAGAGCATTACTAGCTACAAATAACAGGATAGAAGGGAGGATTATTGCACAATTAAGGACTATGCTACGAGATCATAGAGGGTTATAATTCACCTTGGCAAAGAGGAACCAATGAACGTCAGAATGGATTGTTGAGACGATTTATACCAAAAGGTAAAGCATTGAGTGATCTTACTACAGAAACACTTGAAGTTATACACAATTGGATAAACCAATTACCAAGAAAGCTTCTTGGATACAAAATATCTAAAGAAATGTTTATAGAGGAAATATCGAAGCTATTAAGCTAGTACTCTTTTAACTCTATTATGTGATGTTAAATTATTTGGTTAATTGTATAATGAAATTGAACAATTGAATATAAAAAATCCATAGTGATTTCGTGGTATGATTATAGTGCTAAA
>NZ_RQVN01000050.1 GCF_003992135.1 Veillonella sp. VA142
ATATGTCTATTTTATTGCAACAAAAAAATGTTGGTGACTACTCTCATATGAGTAGCCCCAACATTTATTATAGAGCCAAAAAATAGAGAAGTTTCGCACATTGATTCTGTAGTATGGGTACTCTCTTGTTTTGGATGAGCGAAAGGGTGCAAAGGAAAGAGGTGCTGCTAGTCTTTTTTCGATTGCAACTTCTATATCATCTAACAGTTGATGGGCAGCACTTGGGTTTTGCAGGGTATTGGTGATATAGGATGTAACTTCTATTAAATCTTTTTCAAAGATAGGGAGAAAAGTTAGCTTATAAGTTGGTTTGTTCATCGATATAGCTCCTTGCTGCATTAAATACTTCAGCTTTAGAAAGTCGCGTAGTTGAACTTCTAGCTAATGTATCTGCTTCGTCAAGTTTTTCTTCTACATCCATAGTCAGTATGGAATACTGTTCGATGCTCATTAGCACCATGGTACCATATCCATTTTTTGTGAGAAATACAGGTGAGTTTGAGTTGATCACAGTTTCTTCAATTTCAGGAAATTTATTTCGTAAGTCAGAGACTGGACGAATATGAATCATAGTAAACACCTCCTTGTTATCATAATTATATCTTTATTTTATCAGAATATCTTAGAAAGATAAACTGGTAAATTAAGCTTTATTTTTTATTGGCTAGATATCCATTGAAATCCATAGATTGACTTTGTATAATGAGAGTATAGAAAGGTGGTGGCTCTATGGCTAAAGCGATAGATGTGGCGAAATTTTTTATTGAAATAGTTGCTAATACTCCTAATGAAGATGCGATGACTAATTTACGGTTAAATAAACTGTTGTACTTTGCTCAAGCTGGGAGCATTTCATCATTAGGTTATACTCTTATTGAAGAAGATTTTGAAGCATGGGATTTAGGTCCGGTTGTTACATCTGTTTATAAAACTTTTAAAGAATATGGAAGAAATGGGATTGTTAATCAATCGTTTGATAGACAAGCGTTGACCAAAGAAGAGCAATTATACTTGTTAGATGTTCTACGTAAATATAGCACAATATCTACATCTTCTTTAGTGAATAAATCTCATGAAAAAGGGACACCGTGGTATGAGGTGTACTATTCTACTGGCGATAAAATTATTCCGAAACATCGAATTATAGAATACTATGAGCATATTGAAATTGTTGATAAATTCACATTACCATTTACAGAGAAAGACTTCGTTGGGACAAGAGATGAATCTAACTATTTAGTGTTACCACAGGAGTATGATTATGCCGAATAGTTGGGAAGTAGAGAGAAGGTACGTATGACAACATGGTTTAATGATTTAAAAGAGTTAATTTGGCACCCTAAGAGTAGGGGCTTTGATCAAATTGCAGAACACGGGACGGTAAAAAAAGGGTTGTTGACCTATTTCTGTCTTGATATTATATTTTCTTTGATTGTGGCTAGTTTACTATCTCCATTGATAGGTTTTTTGGCGGATGCATACGTCTTGGAAATAGCTGCTTTAGGTTCGGCTATCATTTTGGGGATGGCTGTATTTATATTTGTAGTACGTGGTGTAGGACTATTTATTAATAGTGCTATATTTTTCGGACTCTATAAGTTGACCAAAGGAAGTGGCACCTGGTCAGATGTAGTCAAAGGATTCATTTATGGAAATATTATTACTAATGTCTACGGTTCTATTGCGGGACTTATTCTATTGGTAAGCATAGCCGCATCAGCGGATTTGCTACTAGTAGGTGGCGATATTTCTGCACTAGGTATTTTAGGAATTATTATAGCAATTGGCCTTTGGATTTTTTATCAGAATATATCCTTAATGTCTCGAATTTTATTGGACACAAAAGGAAAGGTGTTCATCTTATATATTATTACAGGGATTGTTCTTAGCGTATTAGAATATATGGTAAAATAACTAAACTGTATTTGTATTTCTCTATCTAATCATATATAATAAAGGTAATTAATTTTTTTGTAATGAAGGAGGCTATTTTAACAATGGCAAAAGCAAAGTTCGAACGTAATAAACCACACGTTAACATTGGTACTATCGGTCACGTTGACCATGGTAAAACTACTTTAACAGCAGCAATCACTAAAGTTCT
>NZ_RQVN01000051.1 GCF_003992135.1 Veillonella sp. VA142
TACATCGTGTTTCCAAGGATGACGCATATCAGGTATATATTGTCTTCTGGGTTTAGGGTTTTCCTCTACATAATCAAAGTTTTTAGAATATGCCGTATTATGAGGAATTTTCTCTAATACATATAAAACCTCTTTGCAAGAAGCATACATAGTGCCATCTAATGATTTAATCACCAACACCTTTTGTTTTGGCTTTGGCACAGCTAGTTCACCATTTGTTTTTAAGAATTTGTAATACTCATTTTGGTAGCTTATGCAGTGACCATTATCTACAGTTCTTTCACTTAATACGCTAAGTGCTAGATTAATATCTGCTAATTCCATTGGCCCTTCAAAGACAGATGTGGTATTATTAAAAGCGCGAGCGAACTTAGCGTTAAAGTATGGAATAAATTCTTTGGTGAGGAATTCATTAGCTGCGTCAATGTCAGTAATGCCCCTTCTTCTAAATTCGACTGGTAATCGAGATTGAAGTGTTTGGAATAGGCTCTCAACCTTTCCTTACTCTTGGGCAGAATGACCAGCAGCAACCTCTGTACCTAGCTGTTTGCAAGCATACGTAAATTGAGTCGGTGTATCGTTTTCTGTGGATCGTACACCGGCTCTTTTGTATTCAAAAACAGTACGACCATCTGTCTGGATGGTGACTGGAATCCCAAAGTTTGCTAGTGTATAGGCGAAACTATGGTAGTAACCTTTTAAAGTTTCTTGCGTATCCATATACAGTCCTGTTAGGGTTCCAGTAGAATCATCAATGGAAGCGTGTAGGGCAGTTTTCTCATAATTAGGTCCAAACCAAGGATGAATAGACGCATCCATATATAATAGCTCACCAGCATACTTAGAACGCTCTCTGCGAGGATGTGGACAGGTAGATTCTATGGGTTCTTCAATAAGTATATCGGGAATATCTGCAGATCCCTCCTTTTCCTGAAGCTTCAATTTTCTACGTAAGGCTTTCAAAGTACTACGTCGAGCTTTTGGTGAAGGTAGATCTTCTTTCTTAAAGATATTTTTAATAGTGCTTAAAGAGATATGAGCATACTGAGGGTATTCCTCTTGAAGAATTTCGTAAAAGTGTGTGAAATTAGTATCGTATAAAGATGAGTTATAAATTTCTATAATATGTTTTTTAATCTCATCAGGAATTGTAGTTACAGGCCTACGGCCTGTATTACCATGTACAAAGAAAGACTTTCCATGCTTTTTATAGCCTTTAATATAGCGATATACAGTTCTTTCAGATCTATTAAGTCTAGCCGTTAACCTCTTTACACTACCTCCGTTCTCTACATACTGCTTCACTAATGTATACGTATAATGATTTGTCATTGTTAAACTAACCTTTCTCATAGTACCTCCTATCTGTATATATAGATTGTACTATGCATTGACAAATTCATTTGTGTTTATACTATGACAATATCATATGTCGTTCATA
>NZ_RQVN01000052.1 GCF_003992135.1 Veillonella sp. VA142
AAATCTGGTATTGCTTCGGGAACGATTGCTGCTGGCATGGGTGCACAAGGTCCAACAGGTCAAGATGGTTTAAATGGTAAAGATTTAACATCTAAAGTGAATGCATTACGTAACGGCGAAGCTGGTATAGTAGTGTACACAGATGCAGAAGGCAACCGTTTAGTGAAAGCTAACGATGGTAAATACTACAAAGCAGATGATGTGAAAGCTGACGGAACTGTAAAAACAGCGGCGGAAGCAGGTACAGCAGAGGCACCAAAACCAGTGACAGCACCACAAGCTCGTCTAGTGAACCCAGATGGTTCTACAACAGGTGGTACGACAATTATCAATAACGTAGCATCTCCAATTACTAACACGGTTGTTAAGGATGCTCAAAACCAACCAATTGCGAATGCTCCATTCTTGGATCGCTTGAAGAAAACAGCGGATGACGCAAAATTACAAAACGCAGCAGTCAATGTAAGTGACTTGAATAGCACAGCGACTGAAATCATTGCGAAAGGATTAACATTCCAAGGTAATGATGCACAAGACATCAAAAAACAATTGGGTGAAACTTTACATATCATTGGTGAAGGCACACTTCCTACAGAGGCAACAACAGCAGCAAATAATATCCGTACTAAGAAAAATAATGATGGCAAACTAGAAATCGGTTTAGTAAAAGACTTAGTAGGTATTACTTCTGTTACGAATGCAGCTACTTCTGACGGAGCAGGCACTAAACTTACGTTAACTGGAGATAGCTTAACCATTACGAATACACAAGCAGTGCCAGCTGATGCAGCTCCTGGTACAGCGCCAGTAGTGACTACGGTTACCATCGGCAAAGCTGGCATCAATGCTGGAAATAAAGTGATTTCTAATGTAGCTACTCCAACTGCAGGTACAGATGCAGCAAATAAAGATTATGTAGATACACAAGTTGGTACAGCAGCCAATAAAAATTTAGATAATCTAAATGAGGCTGGTATTAATAAAGTGAAAGACTTAGCAACGGCGGCAGTGAAAGTAGCAGCAGGTAAAAATACAAAAGTAACTGCAGATGATTCTACGCCTAACACAACTACCTATGTAGTAGATGCGAATGATACAATCGTAACATCAACTGATACAGCATTAACGGTGACTGGCGGTGAAGTGGCTGGAGATAATGTTCGTACTTACAAATTAGCGTTGTCTCAAGATACAAAAGATACATTGGCAAAAGTAGGTGAGATTGCTAAAGCAGTAGGCGGTGATGGTGCTAATGGTATCGATGGCCGTGATGGCAAATCTGGTATTGCTTCGGGAACGACTGCTGCTGGCATGGGTGCACAAGG
>NZ_RQVN01000053.1 GCF_003992135.1 Veillonella sp. VA142
AATACCGAGTCATATCCTGGAGTAATGCAAATTTGTTTAGTTGGGTTCTTGGTTGTTTTCTTTACATATCGTTGGCATTCAGATTTGTATCCACAGCGATTACAAGATTCACATACATATACCATACTTTCCCAAGTAAATCCAGTTTTACTTTTACTCTTACGACGGTGAGAATAGTGTAACTTTCGGCCTTTAGCACATATAAAAGCATCTTCTTCAGATATGTATTCCATATTGCGAGCTTTACTAATATCTGTTTTCCATTTACGTTGTTTAGAGCGTTCGTAGTCCTTAGGTTTAATACAAGATAAGTATCCTTTTTCTTCTAACCATAATAGATTTTCGTAGCTGTCATATCCTGCATCGGCTACTATATATCTAAACTTGGAAGTATGCAAACTCTCTAAATGCTGTAAAAAGGGGATTAATGTATTGGTATCGTTAGGATTAGGGAATATACCTACTCCCATAATATATTCGGAATGAACAGCCATTTGGACGTTGTATCCAGGTTTTAATTGACCATTTTGCATATGGTCTTCTTTCATACGCATGAAAGTAGCATCAGGATCTGTTTTCGAATAACTATTTCGCTCGCCCATAATAGCTAAATGTGCTTCATACTCTTTGCGTTTGTCTACTAATTCTTCTGCTCTTTCATATAATCGTTGTAGGGTAGTCTTATGCTTGCCCTTACCAAATACAAAATTAATTTGTTGTAGTTCAATTTCTTTCTCTAATATATAGCACAGTAATTCATCATTCATCTGCGATGCATCAATTCCTAGTTCTGTATATACATCTTGTTGTAGTACTACTAACTTAGATGGTAAGGTAGCCAATCTTTTTTGAATCGATTTCTTCCATACAAACGTGTATTTATTAGCATTAGCCTCTATTTTTGTTCCATCAATAAATACTTCGTTAAAAGTAAGCGTATCTCTTCTTGCAATGGCTTCCATTACTTGTGTAAATAAATTCGTAATCACTTCTAAGGGACAACGGGCAAAAAATCGTTGAAATGTCATGTGACTTGGTGCAGGATATCCCTGTAAAAGCCACATGTAATTGATATTTTCTTCACATTGTTTTTGGATAGCACGTGTAGAATACACTCCCTCGGACATAGCATAGATAAAAATTTTAAACAGAATATGCGGTGGAACCTTAGATTTTCTCCCTTTGGAAGAATACAAATGCTGTAACTCTGTATAATCCAACTCCTCTAATACAGCATCGAGTAACCGCACTGGCGCCGTTTC
>NZ_RQVN01000054.1 GCF_003992135.1 Veillonella sp. VA142
GGTTAATTGTATAATGAAATTGAACAATTGAATATAAAAAATCCATAGTGATTTCGTGGTATGATTATAGTGCTAAATTACAAGATATCACGAGGTAATCACTATGGACAATACTAATCATAACACAGAAACACGGACAAATAAACATCTTTCGTTAAAAGAACGATTTTACATCGAAAGGCGTCTTCGACTAGGAGCATCAATATCTTCTATTGCTGCTGATCTGCAACGGTCTAGAACGACTATTTATTATGAAATAAAGCGTGGTACGGTCGACCAGATAAAGAAAGATAAACTAGTCAGCCTATATTTCGCTGAAACAGGACAACTAGCATATGAAAAAAGCAGAGCAGGATCATTTTCTCGCCTGAAAATTAATAACGCTAGAAAATTTCTAGAATGGGCAAAACATAAGATTCAAGGGCCTTATAAATGGTCTATTGATGCTTGTGTAGGTGTAGCACGCAAAGAGAAGCTATTTACATCAGATATGATGGTATGTACAAAAACCTTGTATAACTACGTACATGAAGGGATCTTTCTACCTATCCTTGACTTTCCTTGTATAGTCAAACGAAAACGAACCAAGTACATCCAACGTACTCATAAACGTAATCTAGGGTTAAGCATCGATGATCGTGACCCAGCAGTAGATGAACGTACGGAATTTGGGCACTGGGAAGTGGATACCATTCGAGGGAAAAAAGGCAAAGAGGAGCCAGTGCTGGTAACGCTAGCAGAGCGTAAAACACGATTTAATGTTCAGCTACTAGCGAATAGTGCTTCCGCTAGTGATGTCACAAAAGCCATTGTTGCATGGTTAGGTACTATGGTAATGAAATCAGTAAAGAGTATTACCTCAGATAACGGCAGTGAGTTTGCCAACCTTACAGAAGGATGCAGAGGAATGTGTCCAGTATACTTTGCTCATCCCAATTCACCATGGCAAAGAGGTACAAATGAACGTCACAATGGATTGTTAAGACGATTTATACCAAAGGGCAAAGCGTTGAGTGATCTTTCTACAGAAACACTAGAAGTTGCACACAATTGGATAAATCAATTACCACGAAAGATCCTTGGATACAAAACACCAGAGGAAATGTTCATAGAGGAAATATCGAAGCTATTATGCTAAGTATCTTTTAAGGGTTCTTTCACGATGTTAAATTATTTATATCAAAGTGTTCAATTTCTACTTGCAATTTAAG
>NZ_RQVN01000055.1 GCF_003992135.1 Veillonella sp. VA142
GATATCGATTTTTCTAAACTTTTTCATAGTACCACCTCCTCCCATTAGGGAAGAGATAAGCCTAACAGCACGTTAATAGCTCTTGCATTTTTATTATAGCATAATCTATTCGTACTGTTTATGTAAATTTACTACATCAGAACATCAAACTAAGCAACGCGCAAGTTTGCAAACGATACCGTCACAAGCGCCTTCCCCAGAGAAGCGCCGTTAGGTGTAGTAGCCTTGTGGCATTTTTACTGACCAAATTACATAAGTGCAAGAAGAGCACGACATGTTCCGAAGCAAACCTACCGTAGGATCAGTTTGTAGAGGAATGTGTCGTGCTCTTCCCTTTATATTATCCAGTTAAAATGTCACAGGCTACATAACGTAACAAGAGACGTTGCTATTCTGTAACAAACTATGCTATACTTAACTTACAAAAAGAAGAGCCATCAACGTGTGCTTGGCGTTAGGCTCATCTCAAAAGAACTAAACTTGATGAAGCCTAACGTGTATAAGTGCTAGGAACACTTATCTTTTACGTTAGGCTTTGTCATTTCTAATTAAAGAAATGGTAAAGATCTATAATCAATTTTAAAAATTTTATCAACAAGGATAATTTCTTAAAAAATTTCATAGAACCACCTCCTCCCATCAGGGAAGAGATGAGCCTAACAACACGTTAATGGCTCTTGCATTTTTATTATAGCACAATCTATTCGTACTGTTTATATAAATTTGCTACCATCCGAGCAACAAACTAAGCAACGCTTAAGTTTACAAATGATGCCGCAACAATCCCGTTTCGCCTGAGGAACGCAGTTAGGTGTAGTAGCCTTGTGGCGTTACTGTACTGACCAAATCATACAAACACAAGAAGCCCATGGCGTACTCCTGAACAAACATTATGAAATACCGTTTGCGAAGGAATGTGCCACGCCTTTCTATCTAGTTAATCAAAATTCGCCACAAGATTGCATAGGGCAACAAGAAACGACCTACGTAACGCAACAAGAAAGGATAGCATTAACCTTAAAAATATGCTATACTTAACTTACAAATAAGAAGAGCCATCAACGTGCGCAGGCGTTAGGCTCATCTCAAACTTGTGAAATA
>NZ_RQVN01000056.1 GCF_003992135.1 Veillonella sp. VA142
AATCATACTTTCATAGAAAAGAACCCTTTTGTTAGCCGTTATTTGCGATTAAGTAAATCTAATTTGGAATATCTATTTAGGCAACTTGGCGAAAAAGGAACCTTTACTGAGATGGCTAAACGCAGTGATGTTTCTGTATCTACAGTCATTCGATATTGCTCGAAACTGGCCATTCCAAAGCCTGTGCAATTACCTACGGTACTAGGTATTGACGAATATAAAGGGAATGCCGAAGGTCAAATGTACCAAGTTATCATAACCGATTTAAACAATCATTCTATCGTAGATATTTTACCAAAACGGGATACACGAGCTCTTATTCAATACTTCAAAACCTTTTCTAAAGAAGCTAGAGAACAGGTTAAATACATCGTTATGGATATGTCTCCATTATTTAGGTTAGTAATGCAAACTATGTTCCCTCACGCACATATTGTGGCAGATCGTTATCATGTGTGTCGCTTGGTAGATTGGGGTCTTGAGCGTGTACGCAAGCGTGAGCAAAAGAGGCTAGTGGCACACTCTAGAACACTCAAATATAACCGAAGGATTCTTATGAAGAACCCTGGTAAATTAACTGAAAGCGAGCGAATAAAGCTGTTAGAAATATTACGTATATCCGATGACCTACGGCGTGCATATGGACTTAGATTAGCCTTTAGAAAGATATTTAGGATATACAGCATACCTAACATAGAAAGATATATACAATTATGGTTAAACACAGTAGAAAACAGTCATCTACCGGAGTTTAGTAATTTTAAAACTTCCTTTACCAGTTGGTTCCCTCAAATTGTTAATGCCTTTGTATTACCATATTCCAATGGATTTACAGAAGGGTGTAATAATAACATTAAAGTATTAAAAAGAATAAGTTATGGGTTACGCCATTTTGATCGTTTCAGAGTTCGTATACTTCTATTAAGCAGAAAGAATAGCACTAGCTATTTAAATAGCTAGCGCTAAGAACTTTTTATATGAGTAGCCCCCACATTTGACAAAGAGCC
>NZ_RQVN01000057.1 GCF_003992135.1 Veillonella sp. VA142
AATCCCAACTCGACCATTCACATATAAGAAACGACCTGTTTCCGTCTTTGAATACACCGAGATGTATTTCGGATTGTTTTTGAAGAAATAAAATTCTCCATATCCACTTTTCACCTTGAATCCTAGTTTGGGCTCTAACAATGCGTTACCATTGTGGAATTTTAGCACCTTAATTTGTCCATTGATTTCAATTCTTTCATATAAAAAGTTAATATCTGTAGAATTGTAATCTTTGTTTGGGAATTGAGTTTTAAACTGTTTTTCAATAGCCGTAACATACATACCATGGTTTGATAGGTCGTAAATATCGTAGTCATTGTTGTCTATGAGTTTTGTAATCGTAACACTACCGTTTGTTTCTTCTTTCATTTCTACAGTAACATTATCGTGCTTTTCAAGTTCTTTTAAATACACTGTAAAAAACTCAACATCTACTACATCCGTATCTTTAAATACATAGTATTTACACTCAGTAGGGTCAACTACAGTAAACTCATTATTAGTAATTACCTCTGTTGATTCCTCACCTTTGGTATACACAACTTTTAGCTTATATCCACTTTTGATAGAATAATCATCTAGTTTAATCGTTACTGTAGTATGCCCATCCTTTAATAATGCAAATACTCTGCCCTTAAATTCTGTAGTAGGATTAAGCACTCTTACATTGTTTTTGACAAAATCAACAAATAATTGGAAGTTCGATTCGTTGATTTCTTTAAATGGAATCGTTTGCTTATCTCCGATGGCTTTCACGATTGCTTTTGACAATAAAGAACTTTTAAACTCCTCGTTAACCTCTGATTTTCTAACAGCACTTGCAACTCCATCTAGTAGTGCTAATGCTTTATCGACATCTTCCTTGCTTGCTGTTTGTTCTCGTAAAGCCTTAATGTCTGTGCCGATTGTTGTTGCCAGCTGTTTAATCTCTTCAATAATTCCCATATGCCACCTCTTAACCGTTTACTGCTGT
>NZ_RQVN01000058.1 GCF_003992135.1 Veillonella sp. VA142
ATATGTCTATTTTATTGCAAAAAAAGAATGTTGGCGACTACTCTTATATGAGTAGCCCCAACATTTATTATAGAGCCCCTATATATACCCATTATATGATACTTACATTATAGTCTATTTAGACATAAAAAAATAGACCAACTGAAGTTGGTCTAAGTGGTGCCGAGGACCGGAATCGAACCGGTACGGTTATTTCTAACCGACGGATTTTAAGTCCGTTGCGTCTGCCTGTTCCGCCACCCCGGCATGGGTGGAATTTGTGGAGGCGGCACCCAGAATCGAACTGGGGAATAAAGGTTTTGCAGACCTCTGCCTTACCGCTTGGCTATGCCGCCAAAAAAGTGGAGCGGAAAACGAGATTCGAACTCGCGACCCCCGCCTTGGCAAGGCGGTGCTCTACCGCTGAGCTATTTCCGCAAATGGTGCCTCAGGGCAGAATCGAACTGCCGACACACGGATTTTCAGTCCGTTGCTCTACCGACTGAGCTACCGAGGCAAGTAGTGGCGACCCCGATCGGATTTGAACCGACGATCTTCGCCGTGACAGGGCGACATGTTAACCGCTACACCACGGGGCCAATTGACTACCTTGTTAGTATACCTTATTTCATATATCTCGTCAACTATTTTTTATAATTTTTTATAAAGATTTTGTATGGTTAATTGTATAATGAAATTGAACAATTGAATATAAAAAATCCATAGTGATTTCGTGGTATGATTATAGTGCTAAA
>NZ_RQVN01000059.1 GCF_003992135.1 Veillonella sp. VA142
CCACACGTTAACATTGGTACTATCGGTCACGTTGACCATGGTAAAACTACTTTAACAGCAGCAATCACTAAAGTTCTTGCTGAAAAAGGTCAAGCTGACTTCCAAGACTACAGCATGATCGACAAAGCTCCAGAAGAACGTGAACGCGGTATCACAATCAACACTGCACACGTAGAGTACGAAACAGATACTCGTCACTATGCACACGTTGACTGCCCAGGCCATGCTGACTATGTTAAAAACATGATCACTGGTGCTGCTCAAATGGACGGCGCTATCTTAGTTGTATCCGCTGCTGACGGCCCTATGCCACAAACTCGTGAGCACATCTTGTTAGCTCGCCAAGTTGGTGTACCAGCTATCGTTGTATTCATGAACAAAAAAGACATGGTTGACGATGAAGAATTATTAGAATTAGTAGAAATGGAAATCCGTGAATTACTTTCCAGCTACGAATTCCCTGGCGATGACATCCCGGTTGTAGCAGGTTCTGCATTGAAAGCGTTAGAAGGCGACGCTACATATGTTGAAGCAATCAACGAATTGATGGCAAAAGTTGACGAGTACATCCCAACTCCAGAACGTGACACAGACAAAACATTCTTGATGCCTGTCGAAGACGTGTTCACAATCACTGGTCGTGGTACAGTAGCAACTGGCCGTGT
>NZ_RQVN01000060.1 GCF_003992135.1 Veillonella sp. VA142
TTTGTGAAACCCGCACTCTGGCTTATGTTTACTTCTTTCGAAGTAATTACCTTTCATTGTTCAGTTTTCAAAGATCATATATCCTCATACTACATAAAGTAGTAAATGGTGACCCACCCGCGACTCGAACGCGGGACACCCTGATTAAAAGTCAGGTGCTCTGCCAACTGAGCTAGTGGGTCATAAAATGGCAGGGGTGGATGGGATCGAACCATCGCATGTCGGAGTCAAAGTCCGATGCCTTACCGCTTGGCTACACCCCTGTGTTGTGGGGTGAGTAATGGGGATCGAACCCATGCATAACGGAGCCACAATCCGCCGTGTTAACCGCTTCACCATACCCACCACAGGATATTTATTCTGTTTGACACTTTCGTGCCTTACAACGATATTCAGTATATCAGTTAATGTTTTTTGTGTCAACCACTTTTTAAAAACTTTTTTAACTGCACTACTGTCTCATGATTGACTTTAGGTTTATTACATGAGCATCGCTGATGTTTTTAAAGTATATCAAATAAACAATTTCTTGTAAACCCCTATTTTTTTGTATATTTAAGCTTTATGAACGACATATGATATTGTCATAGTATAAACACAAATGAATTTGTCAATGCATAGTACAATCTATATATACAGA
>NZ_RQVN01000061.1 GCF_003992135.1 Veillonella sp. VA142
AAGCGTTCAAAATGGCGCAACCCATAACTTATTCTCTTTAACACTTTAATGTTATTATTACATCCTTCTGTAAACCCATTGGAATATGGTAATACAAAGGCATTAACAATTTGAGGGAACCAACTAATAAAAGAAACTTTAAAATTATTAAACTCTGGTAGATGGTTGTTTTCTACCGCTTTTAACCATACTTGTATATACCTTTCTATGTTAGGTATACTGTATATCTTAAATATCTTTCTAAAGGCTAATCTAAGCCCATATGCCCGTCGTAGATCCTCAGATATACGCAATATCTCTAGTAATTTTATTTGCGCACTTTCAGTTAACTTCTCGGGGTTTTTCATAAGGATTCTTCGGTTATATTTTAGCATTCTAGAGTGCGCTACTAATTGCTTTTGCTCACGTTTGCGCACACGTTCGAGAGCCCAATCTACCAAGCGACATACATGGTAACGATCTGCCACAATATGTGCGTGAGGGAACATAGTTTGCATCACTAACCTAAATAATGGAGACATATCCATAACGATGTATTTAATCTGTTCTCTAGCTTCTTTAGAAAAAGTTTTGAAGTATTGAATAAGAGCTCGTGTATCCCGTTTAGGTAAAATATCCATGACAGAATGATTCCTCAA
>NZ_RQVN01000062.1 GCF_003992135.1 Veillonella sp. VA142
AAAAGTATACGAACTCTGAAGCGTTCAAAATGGCGCAACCCATAACTTATTCTCTTTAACACTTTAATGTTATTATTGCATCCTTCTGTAAACCCATTGGAATAGGGTAATACAAAGGCATTAACAATTTGAGGGAACCAACTAATAAAAGAAACTTTGAAATTACTAAACTCTGGTAGATGGCTGTTTTCTACCGCTTTTAACCATAATTGTATATACTTTTCTATGTTAGGTATACTGTATATCTTAAATATCTTTCTAAAGGCTAATCTAAGCCCATATGCCTGTCGTAGATCCTCAGATATACGCAATATCTCTAGCAGCTTTACTTGCTCACTCTCAGTTAATTTCTCGGGGTTCTTCATAAGGATCCTTCGGTTATTTTTTAGCATTCTAGAGTGTGCTACTAATTGCTTCTGTTCACGTTTGCGCACACGTTCGAGAGCCCAATCTACCAAGCGACATACATGGTAACGATCTGCCACAATATGTGCGTG
>NZ_RQVN01000063.1 GCF_003992135.1 Veillonella sp. VA142
ATAACATTAGATGAAAAAGATGTTGTAGATGATTTTATTCGAGAGCATAATTTATACCCACCAGATGATACCAATATAGTACTTCTATTAGATGCTAAGTTACATCTAACAGATGTTGCTGTATTTAAAACAGAAAAAGAATATATAGATATATGTTCTAGGCCTTGGGGAATGCAAAATATCATTATTGCTAACGATGCTGTATTATCTGCCAAATTAGCAGGTAAAGTGAAAGATTTAAGTCTAGTGAATGATAGGATTGCAGTGAAGTATGACAATATATTGAATAAGATGACATTACGACATAATCCTAGTGGTGAGTGGACTTATATTTTTACAGATATTACAGGGAATCCTATAAATCCAAGGTTTAAAACGGAAAACGAAATTCGTGAGATTGTAAATACATTAAGTTATCAGCATAAAAATATTAGAAATTTA
>NZ_RQVN01000064.1 GCF_003992135.1 Veillonella sp. VA142
TTGGGGTGAAGTCGTAACAAGGTAGCCGTATCGGAAGGTGCGGCTGGATCACCTCCTTTCTAGGGAGACATACACTAGCACAAGATGCTAGATGTCACACTAGGTCGAAACTTTGGTCGCCTTTATTGTTCAGTTTTGAGAGGTCAACTCTCAACAATTTTTCTAATAAAATCGATGATTAACAAGGAAAACGAGTGATGCGAAGTTGAAGCGTAATGGTAATTACGTGAGACAAGCAGAATGAGTTTGACGCAGTTAGGCGCGATTTTATAGAAAAATAACATGTTCTTTGAAAACTGCATAGAAGATAATAAAATTTATGATTTGGTCTCTTAGAGTTGACTCTAAGGGTTAGACCAA
>NZ_RQVN01000065.1 GCF_003992135.1 Veillonella sp. VA142
AAATCTATTCCAGGTAACGAAACTAAAACCGCTGCAGATTTCGCAACAGCTATCAAAGGTGAAAAAGGCGAAAAAGGTGAAACTGGAGCTGATGGTAAATCTGCTTTAGACGTATGGAAATCTATTCCAGGTAACGAAACTAAAACAGCTGCAGATTTCGCAACAGCTATCAAAGGTGAAAAAGGCGAAAAAGGTGAAACTGGCGCCGATGGTAAATCTGCCTTAGACGTATGGAAATCTATTCCAGGTAACGAAACTAAAACCGCTGCAGATTTCGCAACAGCTATCAAAGGTGACAGAGGCGAAAAAGG
>NZ_RQVN01000066.1 GCF_003992135.1 Veillonella sp. VA142
CGGAAGGTGCGGCTGGATCACCTCCTTTCTAGGGAGACATACACTAGCACAAGATGCTAGATGTCACACTAGGTCGACACTTTGGTGTAATGGATAGACGTAGCATATGCGCTAGCTGTATCCAACCTTAATTGTTCAGTTTTGAGAGATTATCTCTCATATGTAGGCCTATAGCTCAGCTGGTTAGAGCGCACGCCTGATAAGCGTGAGGTCGGTGGTTCAAGTCCACTTAGGCCTAC